>JBIIKC010000124.1:0-4808 GCA_044233375.1 Ilumatobacteraceae bacterium | reverse complement strand
CAATTTGCGCGGCACCCCCTACCTGTTGACTCTCGACGACATTGCCCAGCGAGCGCTCGAAGCCTGGAACATGGGTGCCACCGAAGTCACCTTGCAGGGCGGCATCCATCCCGATTTCGACGGCGATTACTACCTGCACGTCACCCAAGCGGTCAAAGACGCCGTCCCCGATATGCATGTGCACGGTTTCACCGCTCTCGAAGTGACGGAAGGTGCACGTCGCAACGGCGAGGATCTGAAGACGTATCTCACCCGAATGAAGGAAGCAGGACTTGCGTCACTTCCGGGAACCGCGGCAGAAATCCTCGATGACGAAGTACGTGCGGTGCTCTGTCCGGACAAAGTGAACACGGAGGAATGGCTCGAATGTCATCGGGTCGCCCACTCAGTCGGCTTGCGATCCAATGTCACGATCATGTTCGGATCGGTCGAACGTCCTATCCATTGGGCGAGACACATGGTGAGAACTCGAGACCTCCAAGCAGAAACGGGAGGGTTCACCGAATTCGTCGGGCTGCCATTCGTTCACATGGCTTCACCGATCTACCTCCAGAAGCGAGCACGCCGAGGACCGACGTTCCGTGAAACTCTGCTGATGCATGCAATCGCCCGCATCGCATATCACGAATCGATCGACAACATCCAGGTCAGTTGGGTGAAGATCGGCGTCGATGGCGCGCGTCAACTCTTGAGAGCCGGATGCAACGATCTTGGCGGAACACTCATGGACGAGAACATCAGTCGGGCAGCAGGAGCGAATCACGGCCAGAAGATGAGCGAGGATGCATTCTCCGCTCTCGTTTCTCCTCTCGGGCGAACCCTCGTCCAGAGATCGACGGCGTATCAGATTCTCGCCTGACCCGACAGGCGACGGCGAGCCTCGTCGATGTCGACTTCGAGTTGTTGCTTCAGATCCTCCAGCGAGTCGAACTTCTTTTCTGCGCGCAAGCGCGCAACGAACTGGAGTCGGGCTTTCTCCTCGTAGAGGTCCAGATCACGACCATCGATGACATGTGCCTCGATCAGAGCGAATGGAGCATGTTCATAGAAAGTGGGGCGACGTCCGATGTTGACTGCTGCCGGCAGCGACACCGTGGAACCATCTGGAAATTCGCGCACATACCACGCTGCATAGACCCCTTCGGCCGGTTGTGCATACTTCGTCGAGACTTCGATGTTGGCAGTTGGAAAACCGATTGTGCGGCCCCGTGCATCCCCTCGGCGCACCACTCCCCTCACCTCGAAAGGCCGATCGAGCATGACACCGGCGGCTTCGACATCTCCAGTCGCAATCGCTGAGCGGATCGCCGTCGAACTCGTGATCGTCTCGCCTGTGCTCACGAGTTGGAGCGGACGCACCGAAAAACCATGGCGTTCACCGAGTCGGCGCAGGAGTTCGACATTGCCGCTGCGACCCCGGCCGAAATGAAAGTCCTCACCGACGACAACGGTCTCCGCCCGCAGGCAGTTCACCAGTACTCGCTCGACGAACTCCTCGGGTGACTCCGCCGCCTGACTTTCGTCGAAGGTGATCACAGCTGTCGCATCGAGCCCTGTTTGGGACAAGAGCTCCACCTTGTGCTCGTGGGTCGACAGCAACTTGGGCGCCGACTCAGGACGCACCAAGGAGGCCGGATGCCGATCGAACGTGACGAGAACACTCCGTCGACCCTCGGACTCGCTGGCCTGTTCGATCACCCGGCCGATGATCGTCCGGTGACCGATGTGAAGACCATCGAAGGCGCCGATCGTGACAACACTCGACAGGCCTGGCCACGGGCACGTCGAGAAGTCGTCGATGATCAACACGGGATCACACGCTAGTTCGATGATCCGACAACGTCACGAAAGACCGAGCAGTTGCTCGTCGATCACGAAGTAGTCGGCTGGGAAGGCGGCGCAACGAGCACGACGATGGGACGTGCCATGTCAGGTCCCACACGTTCGTTCGAGAACGGTTCATAGACGGCCAGCAACTCGACGACTCCGCTTGCGTCTTCGTGGAGAACCGCCCAGGGCGGCTCCCCAGAAAAAATGGCTCGTGGAAGAACCGAACCAACAGCGACGGCACCTCGTAGTTCATCCGAGACCGCAACTCGACTCAAACTCCGACAGGAATCGAGGACCGGGCGCAACATGTCGCGTGCACTGTCTCGATCGAGAGACTCGAATGTGGCGAGCGGAACGGCTGTGTCGATGGCGAACGAGCCGATCGCTGTGCGGCGCAGATCGCGCAGGTGGGCCCCTCCTCCGAGTAGGCGTCCGAGGTCGGCGGCGAGAGTCCGAATGTAAGTACCCGAGGAACACTCCACGCGGATGTCGATCATGTTCTCGCGAATTGCAATCACCTCGAAGGTGTGCACGGTGACGGGACGGGGCTCACGGTCGACTTCGACGCCCTCGCGCGCGAGTTCGTGCAACCGCCTTCCGTCGACGCGCAAAGCGGACACCATTGGCGGAATCTGCATGATGTCTCCGACGAGATGAGTGTCGACAACGTGCTGAATCGATGCCGGGGTCATCGTCGCGATGATTTCAGACATGTCATGCATCGCAACGATCTCTCCTGCGGCATCCAAAGAATCGGTCTCGGTTCCGAGAACCACCGTGCCCGTGTAGACCTTGGATGTGGTCAACCGTCCATTCACCTGGGCCACGTCGAGAAAGCGCAGGAGCCGTGTCGCTTGGCCCACGCCGATCAGAAGTACCCCCGAGGCGTCAGGATCGAGAGTTCCCGAATGACCGACTCTGCGCTCACCGAGAACTCGACGAACGCGGTCGACGACATCATGGCTCGTGCAGCCGGTGGGCTTGTCGATGACCAGGAGACCGTGAACGCTGGCGGGACGGCGCCGAGCCATCAGGACGCGCCGGGTTCGGAGTGCGGCGGCCGCTTCTTCGGGTCGTAGTTCTCCTCGTTGACCACAATGTCGTGTCCACGCAAGGGATCGCTGTGGAGAATGCGTTCGATCCGCTCCGCAGAACGAATGACATCATCCGGTCGGAACGAGAGAATCGGCGTCTTCTTGGCGCGCACCTGTTTGCCGATCGAACCCTGGAGTCGAATGCGATGGTCCGAGAATGCGTCGAGGATCGGCTCGTCGCCTTCTTCGCCGGCGAGCGAGTCGAAATGGACAATGGCCCGGTTCATCTCGGGATCGACGTCCACTCGAGTCACGGTCACGAACGACAACCGCTCGTCGTCGATCTTCACGAGTTCCTCTGCAAGCACTTCGCGCAGAGTCTCTCCCAATCGTGCCGAACGTGGATACGCCCGAGTCGACCGTTGAGTGGAACGAGATCTCGGACGATTCACGCCACAGACGATACCGGGACCATGTCACCGGGTTTCTGCCACGAAAGCGAATCGCCGACGATCAGTCGAAAACAGGAGTGGCGCGCAGCGACCGTTTGAGTTCGGCAACGCCGGGCGTTGTAGCAACAACCTCGATCGCGTCCCACAGTTTCAGTGCCTCGTCTCCGCGGGGAATGCGAGCGATCACTGGCCCGAAAAAGGAGCCTTCACGCTCGGACCCAGGTGCGAAGGTCAGAATTGGCGTGCCCACATCTGGACCAGTTCGCCCCAGAGCTTCAGCGGTATCGGCCTGGATTCGGGCATCCAAACTTTCGTCGAAGGCACGCTCGGCAAACGAGGTGTCGAGACCGGCAAGCATCAAGCATTCCGAGACAAAAGATTCCGTACTCGCAGCAAAGTCGTCTCGACGGCCCTTCTTGTGACCCTCGGTTCCGATCGCCGTGTAGAGCGCTGCCACGGCATCGTTTCCAATGGTCGCATCGAGGTGGGCAGCAACTCTCAAGGCCTCATGACCCATGAGGTGCCACCGCTTGTATTGATCGGTGTACCAGTCAGCAGAATTGTCATTGTTCAGAATCTTCAGCGAGATGAACCGCCAACGAACGTCGTAGGCGCGCTGAGTTTGCACCTCTGTCACCCATCTCGACGTGATCCATGCCCACGGACACACCGGATCGAAGAAGAACTCGAGATCGCTCATGTGCGCACGATCAACTTGTCTTCGAACGTTTCGATGAGGTCACCTTGTTTCAGGTCCTGGAAGTCGGACAAGCCGATGCCGCACTCGAAGCCCTCTCGAACTTCGCGCACGTCGTCCTTGAATCGTCGCAGAGATTGGATCGAGCCCTTCCAAATGATGACACCGTCTCGCAGGAATCGAACCTTGCTGCCTCGGGTGATCTGGCCGCTTCGGACGTAACAGCCGGCGATTGCGCCGAGCTTGGGCACTCGGAAGATCTCTCGGACTTCAGCTTCACCCGTGACGACCTCTTCGTACTCGGGCGCAAGCATTCCGACCATGGCACTTTCCATGTCTTCGAGCAGCTTGTAGATGATTTCGTACGTTCGGATCTCGACGTGTTCAGCCTCGGCCAAGTCACGAGCTTTGCGGTCCGGTCGCACATTGAAGCCGATGATGGTGGCATTGGTCGCCGCAGCGAGCGTGATGTCGTTCTCGGTGACTCCACCCACGGCGCGATGCACGAAGGCCAACTTCACCTCATCGCGTTCGAGACGCCGCAAACTCTCGGTCACGGCCTCGAGCGAACCCTGAACGTCTGCTTTGAGCACGAGATTCAACGTTGCCACTTCACCGGCTTGAATTTGCGAGAACACGTCCTCGAGCTTCACGCCACGGGCAACTCGCGCATCGCCGCGCTGAGCCTTCGCTCGCAGTCTCTGCTCACGCGCTTCACCAACTGTGCGTGCAGTCTTTTCGTCCGGTGCGACACGGAATTCGTCTCCCGCTTGGGGAACCGAGGCGAGACCGAGC
>JBIIKC010000123.1:0-4883 GCA_044233375.1 Ilumatobacteraceae bacterium | reverse complement strand
GGTCTTGCTCTTCTTGTACGGACGTCCGTACTTGTCGTGCCTGATCTTGTAACGGTCGTCGTCGTCCCAGTCGTCGTCGTCCTTGTACTTGCGCTGGGGAGGCTCGCTGAGGGCTGGGTTGCCTCCTGTGGACCGTTCGATGATCTTGTCGAGTTCGCCTCGATCGAGCCACACGCCGCGACAGTTCGGGCAGTAGTCGATTTCGACACCTTGACGATCACTCATGACCAGATTGGTGTCTGGACAGGTGGGACATTTCATGGCTTTCCTCCTTGTGAATCAGTTGATATGAGAAAGAGATCGACGACGAATGACGAGCTTTCGCAATTCCTCGAGCCAGAGAATCGAAGAAGCGACAGCAATGGCAATGAGCCACTGGACTCCAGAGATCGACGTCGTGTCGAAGAGTCGCTGCATGAAACCGACATGCGTCACGCCAACCTGCAACAAAATGACCGCACCAAGTGCGACCCACAGGTGTCGGTTGGTGAGCGTCTGACGGCGGAAGACAGAGTTGCGATCCGAGCGGGCATTCAGGATGTTGAAGAACTGGAACAGGACGAAAGTGTTGAATGCCAATGTTCCCGCGACCGTTGCGGTACCAGCTTCAGCCTCGGGTCCTGGGGCGAAGACGAGAACGAGAAGAGTCGCGACGGCCATGATCACCGACGAGAACACAACTGCCCCCCAGCGCTGTGGGGTGAGAATCTTCTCGGCGACAGGGCGTGGAGCACGCTTCATGATGTCGGAATCGCCCTTGTCGAGACCGAGAGCCATGGCTGGGGGTCCGTCCATGATGATGTTCACCCACAAGATGGCGATCGCAGCAAACGGCTTTCCATTGGCGATGTCGAAGATCGAAGCAGCCAGGAACAACATGGCGAATCCGAGTGTCGTGCTCAACTGGAAACGAACGAACTTTACGATGTTGTCGTAGATGGTGCGACCGCGCTTCACGGCCCCGACGATCGTCGCGAAATTGTCGTCAGTGAGAACCATGGTTGCGGCTTCCTTGGTCACCTCGGTTCCGGTGATTCCCATGGCAACTCCCATATCGGCTTTCTTCAGAGCCGGGGCATCATTGACACCGTCGCCTGTCATGGCAACGATGCGACCCTTGCGCTGCAGAGCTGCAACAAGTCGAATCTTGTGCTCGGGAGCGACTCTGGCGAACACCGATATGTCGTCGATACGAGAATCGAGTTCTTCCTCGGACATCCGATCGAGGTCGTTGCCGGTCACAGCGATGACCTCGCCGTCGCGACCCAAGCCGAGTTCACGTCCGATCGCACGTGCTGTGACGGCGTGATCGCCGGTGATCATCTTGACAGTGATACCGGCTGACCGAGCTTCGGCGATGGCCAACTTCGCCTCGGGTCGAGGTGGGTCGACAATACCGATCAGGGCTGTGAGGACGAGGTCGGAAACGAAGATCGAAGGATCGGCTCCCGAATCAATGAATTCGTTCCACGCGTCGGGATCGATGTCGCGTTGAGCGACCGCAAGGACGCGGAGCCCCTGATCGGCCATGCGCTCGTTGTGGTCGAGAAGTTCGCTTCTCAGCGAACTGATGGGCTGTGCTGATCCGTCGGATCCAATCGCAAGATTCGAACGTTCGAGCACGACGTCTGGTGCTCCCTTGAGGAACATCCGCACGATTCGGTCGCCACTGCTGCCGACGACTTCATGGAAAGTCGCCATCACCTTGGTGGCCGAATCGAAAGGAACCTCTGCGATACGTGGATATCGAGTCCGTACATCGACGACGTCGAGTCCCCCCTTGGCGGCTAGAACGACGAGGGCACCTTCGGTCGGGTCACCAACCAACTTCCACTCTTCGCCCTCGTGTCGGATCACGGCGTCGTTGCACAGGGCCATGCCCAAAAGGGCGTTGTCCATTGTGAAGGGCACATCGCCGACGAGGTCCTCGATATTGCCGGTAGGCGAGTAACCCTCGCCAGTCACGTGGTGGTCGCGATTCTGGACGACGAGACAGCGAGCAGTCATCTCGTTCAAGGTGAGCGTTCCAGTCTTGTCGGAGCAGATGATGCTCGTACACCCGAGCGTTTCGACGCTTGCGAGTCTCTTCACGATTGCGTTCTGTTTGGCCATTTTCGAAACACCGACCGCGAGGGTGACGGCTGTGACCGCTGGCAATCCTTCGGGAATCGTCGCAACCGCCAACGCAACTGCGAGGTTCAACAGTTCCGAGACGGAGTTGCCGCGAATCAAACCGATCACGAAGACAGCGAGAACGATGACTCCGGACAGCTTGGCAAGACTGTGGGCAAGTCCCTCGAGCTGTTTCTGCAGAGGAGTCTTTTCCGTCTCGGTCTCTCGCAACAGGCCTGCAATGCGCCCAATTTCGGTGTTCATGCCGGTCGCAGTCACGATGAACTCGCCACGACCGCGAGTCACCGTGGTGTTCATATAGGTCATGCATGATCTGTCGCCGATCGGGGCGTCGTGTCTTGTGATCGCTCCGATGGACTTCTCCGATGGCTGGCTCTCGCCTGTCAGGGCTGCTTCCTCGATCTCCAAGTTGGCTGCGAGAAGCAGTCGGCCGTCGGCAGGAATACGATCCCCGGCTTCGACGAGAACGACATCACCGGGCACCAGTTGATCGGTTGCCACAGACTGCACTTCTCCATTACGGCGCACTCGACTCGAGGCTGTCAGCATTTTCTTCAACGCTTCGAGCGAGGCTTCAGCGCGATTCTCTTGGACGAACCCGATGATTGCATTGGCGAAGACGACGACCAACACGACAAGCGGTGTTTTCAACTCACCGGAGACGACGAAGCTGACAACAGCTGCAACCAACAGAATGGCAATCAGCAGGTCTCGAAACTGGTCGAGAAACCGAAGGATCGTCGGACGTCGTTTCGATTCAGCCAAACGATTGGGACCGTGTAGGTGAATCCGCTCATCGACTTGTGCCGTGGTCAATCCCGACGCAATGTCCGTCTCGAGTGACGCTGCGACGACGACAGACTCTGAGGTATGAGGATGAATGACGGGTTGAGACTCAAGAGAGGTGTTCATGGATTGTCCTTCGAAAACGTTGTGCGTTCCGAAGGTCTCTCCCTCTCTACCGGGCCGGGCTTTTCAGCCGTACTGACGACTCCGGTTCGCTGTTGCCAGCGGGGATACTCCCCTTCAAAGGCAGAAGGTAGCAGTCGCCGACCGGTCATTCAACGCGTCCTGCCACAATGGAGGTGTGACGTCTGCTGATTGGGTCGAAGCCGTGGACGGCCTCCACCGAGAGTTCATCTTCCACGACTTCGCGGAAGCCTGGACCTTCATGACCCGAATCGCCCAAATTGCTGAGCGGATGAATCACCATCCGGATTGGTCGAACAGTTGGAACCGCGTATCGATCACGCTCATCAGCCACGACGTGGGGCGAGTTACCGTGCGTGACCGGAATCTGGCTGCAGCGATCGATGGCGTTGTGACTGACGGGCTCGAAGGAGCGGAGTGACCGAAGAGTCGACCGAAACTCCGGCATTCCCTGGCTGGAAGGTGGTGGCAGCATGTTTCGTTCTCTTGACGACGTCGGCTGGCCTCGGCTTCTACGGATTAGCCGTGTATTTGAACACCTTCAGCCGTGAATTGGATTGGCAGGTCTCATCTGTCTCGCTCGCCACGACCGTTTTCTTCCTGGTCAGTGGCATTGCCGGCGTATTCGTTGCGCAGCTGATCGAGCGTGTGGATGCGCGCATCGTCGTGTGCATCGGCGCACTGATCGGCGCCGTGTCGCTGTCCTTGTTCGGTCAGATCACGCAACAGTGGCAGTTGTACGTCGTCTACATCGTGTATGCGATCGGTTGGTCGGCGGCTGGACTCGTGACTGCCTCGACGATTGTGACCCGATGGTTCCAGACACGCAGGGCAGTCGCGCTGTCGGTTGCGTCGACGGGGTTGTCAGCAGGCGGCATCATCATCACTCCGATCGCCAAGTGGTTATTGGATGAGCAGGGACTGTCCGGTGCCGCACCATGGCTCGCAGGTCTGTGGCTTCTCGGTGTTGTGCCACTGACGTTGTTGTGGCTGAAACCAGACCCCGCGCGTCTTGGCTGGCATCCCGATGGAGTGCGAGTGAAATCGGGTTGTCCATCGCCAACCGTGCACGGAGCCCCGTATTCCGAGGCGGTGATCACTCGATTCTTCGTTGTCGTCACGATCGGCTACGTCATGATTCTCGGCTCCCAGGTGGGTGCAATCCAACAACTGGTCAAACTTGTGGAAGAGCGAACTGATCGAGGAACCGCAACTTTGGCGACAACTGTTCTCGCAGCCACATCAGTTGTCGCACGACTTCTCGGGGGACGACTCGTCGAGAAAGTGGGAACCCTCCGGCTGGCTTTCGTACTCGCAGGGTTGCAGTCTCTCGGAATGCTCGTTCTGGCATTTGCCGAATCTGTCGTCGTCACTTTCGCGGGAATCATCGTCCTCGGGGCCACAATTGGAACAATTCTGATACTGCAGCCCCTGCTGATCTCTGAGCGATTCGGAGTTCGTGACTACCCGCGGATCTTTTCGCGCACTCAGCTCTACACGACCTTCGGAACTGCGGGAGGGCCCTTGCTTCTCGGTTGGTTGAGGGATACGGCAGGCGGTTACCGCACGAGTTATGTCGTCGCCGCAATCCTTTCGCTCAGCGGAGCCATTGTCCTCAGTTCGAGTGGCCCAACTACGGTGTCGTCTTCGTGAGCGATCTACTTCATCCCAATGTCACGAAAGTGATCGAGGCAGCCAAAGCACTCGGTTTGGACATTCAGCCAAAGCGATTTCCTGACGGTACGAAAACGGCGCTGGACGCGGCGGCCGCGATCGGAGTCCAGGTCGGTCAGATCGTCAAGAGTTTGATCTTTGCCGTC
>JBIIKC010000122.1:0-4906 GCA_044233375.1 Ilumatobacteraceae bacterium | reverse complement strand
CGACGGTGGCTGGAAGTACTTGTCGACGGGTGCCTACACCGATGATCTCGATGTGGCCGAAGCCCGGGCTGAAAAGATCATCTACTTCTGACTCGCCCTGATCGAAGTCTGGCGGTGTGTCCTCCCAGCCGAGTTGAGTGCGATCAGCGGCCAACGACGAGAGTGATCAAACCGGCCACGATCACGAAAGATGACATCGTGCGCCGGATCCCGCTGCGCTCGCGCAGGAATTTCCAGCCGATGAACGTCGCAAACACGACACTCGATTCGCGCAAGGAAGTGACATAGCCAACGGGTGCACGGCGCACGGCCAAGAGCACCATCCAATATGTGACGAGTGATGCTGCGCCGGTGAGTGCGTACTGGCGCCAAAGGTTCGGGACGCTCGTACGCATGTCGTGCCACCGCCGGCGCCAGAGTCCCTGCACAGTCGTGCACATGCCACCGGTGACGAAGATGGACATTGCGTACGCGCTTCCCGTCGTCGTTCGCGAACCTTGGCTGTCGATCACGGTATAGATGCCGATCAGAGTCGCAACAATGAGCGCCGGCCAGACGTGCGACCAGGAGACGTGGCCAGAGATCAGCACCAAGCCTCCGAAGACGGTCAAGATGCCGATGACGGCGACGATCGACAGCGAGTCATCGAGAAACACCACTCCGCCAATCGCTGCAACCACAGCGCCTCCGCCACGAGCGATTGGGTACGTGAGGCTGAAGTCAGCGATCTCATACGTCCGTGCCAGGCGACCGATGTAGATCGCGTGAACGATGCCGCTCGCAGTTGCCCACGTCCACGCTGAGAGATCGAGGTCACCCATGGCGGTCGCGATGACCGTGTACGGCAATCCGATGATTCCACCTGCTGCAAACAAACCCCACAAGGACAACCACCGGTCACCCGATTGCTTGACGACGAAGTTCCAGCCGGCGTGCAACACGGCAGCACCGAGCGCGAGAAAGGTGGCAGCGAGCACAGAAGTGGTCAGTCGAGGAGGTACTGGACGGCGCTGCGTGACGCAATCAGCGGTGCGAGCACGTCAGCAATGAGTTGTTTGTGGACAGGGTGATCTCGGTACGAGAGGTAGTTCTCGACGCTCGCGAAGTCCGCGACGACCACGTAGTCGAAGTTGCCCTGGTTGATGCCGGCGTCCGGTCCGTGCTGGTATCGACTGATTTCGTGGATGATCGACGGCAGAGTATTCAGACTGTCGGTCACAAATTGGACTTGTGCGGGGGTAGTTCCTTCGATCCAACGAAACATCACGACGTGTCTCAGCACGTTCGAACGCTAGTGGACATGGTTACGAACAGTCGATAGCGACCGATATCCCGATCGGGGTCAATTGTTGGGCTCAGCGAACAGATCGCTGGTTTTTCATACATCGTTCGGCAACACTCTTGGTGGGCCACACGTGGTCCGAAGTCGGGGGGACGAAGTGGAGAACCGAATACGAGCGGTGCAGCTGCTCAAGACGGTCGGACTGACGGAATACGAAGCCAAGGCGTACATCGCGCTGGTTGCTCTCGGGGAGCCGATGAACGGTTACGAGGTCTCCAAGGCGAGTGGCATTCCGCGCAGCACCATCTATGAAGTGCTGGCGAAACTGGTCGCCCGTGGAGCAGCCATCCAGGTGCACGGTGTCGGGCGATCCACGGAGTCGTTCGTTGCGCTTCCCGTCGACTCGTTCATCGAGGGGTATCGCTCGAAGTTGTCGAGCACCCTCGATGGGCTCGCCGAGACGTTGCCGCGTGTTGCTGCCAAGAACCGAACGCATCTGGTTCAGAAATTGGCTGGGCAAGAGGCAATCGCGCAGCGGATGAACGACGTCGTGGCGCGAGCTCAACAATACGTGTGGCTGTCGATCTGGCCGGACCTCGCTCCAGCCGTGAAGCGCAGTGCGACCGCACGTGCCAAAGATGGTGTCAACATCGCGTCGATCGTCTTCGGCGAGGTCGCCAGTTTCCCCGGTCTTGTCGTTTCCCACGAGTACCTCAGTCCAGCGGTCACCGAGGAACGTCTCGGATGTCGGCTGTACATCGTGGCTGCAGATCACCAAGAAGTGGTGATCGCCACGGCCGAGGGTGAGAACTGGCAGGGGATGTGGAGCGATGACTTGGCCGTGTCGCTCATGGCTGCCGAACATGTTCGTTTCGACATGACCATTCAGATCCTGTGCCGCAACATGGCTGTGTCTGGAGACTACGAAGCTCTTCGGGACGATCCGACTCTGAAGTTCCTGAGTCGATCGATGGAAACCAGCACATCCCAGATCATGGCGAGAATGACGGAGGTCTGAGTCGACCACGCATCATCTATCGTGTCGCCGTGGCATTTGGCGACACGAACTCGGGACCAATCGGTCTTTTCGATTCCGGTTTTGGCGGCCTGACCGTGGCTCGTGCCGTGATCGATCTCCTACCTGGAGAAGACATTGTCTACATCGGCGACACGGGCCGATATCCGTACGGCGACAAACCGCTGGCGGATGTGCGTGAGTACGCGCGTGAATTGGCGTGGAGCCTGATTGAAGAACATGGAGCCAAGGCCATTGTCGTGGCCTGCAACACTGCAGCTGCCGCCATTCCAGTCCACGAACTCGAAGCCGAGCTTTCAGCATCGGGTCGACACATTCCGGTCTTGGGCGTCATCGAGCCGGGTGCCGATGCATTGGTGCGTGCCACGCGCTCGGGAACAGTTGGAGTCATCGGCACGATCGGCACGATTCAGTCCGGCGCGTACGACCGCGCAGTAGCGCGTGCTGCCGTCGGTGCCCGAGTCGATCTGGTGAGTGCAGCGTGTCCAGGTTTCGTCGAGTTCGTCGAACGCGGGCGAACATCTGGTCCAGAGGTGACGATCCTCGCAGAACGACTTCTCGAGCCCGTGCGTTCGGCCCACGTCGATGCGCTCCTGCTCGGATGCACGCACTATCCGTTCCTTGCCCGAGTGATCTCCGAGGTCATGGGACCCGGTGTCACGTTGGTGTCGTCAGCGGACGAGACAGCCTTCGTGCTTCGAGATCAACTTTCGTCTCTCGGTCTCTTCCGCACCGATTCTGAGAGCTCGGCCTCGAGAGTTCCTCAGCACTCGTTCCTTTCGAGCGGGGACGTGTCACGTTTTCGAGAACTCGGAAGCAGACTGCTGGGACCGGAACTGGATTCGGCACGAGAATGGTCGGCACGTCGCTGACCCGGAGAGGACACCATGTCAGCGACACGTTTCGATGGGCGCACCAGCAGCGAACTGCGGACCATCACCTTCGAACGAGATTTCACCGAGATGTCTGCCGGAAGTGTGCTCGTCTCCTTCGGCCGTACCCGAGTGCTCTGCACAGCCAGCATCGATGAGGATGTGCCGCGATGGATGAAGGGGAGCGGCAAGGGCTGGGTGACGGCTGAATATTCGATGCTCCCGGGTTCCTCGAACGAGCGCGTCGACCGCGAGGCGGCTAAGGGAAAACAGACCGGGCGAACAGTGGAAATCCAACGATTGATCGGACGCAGCCTGCGCGCATCGTGCGATATGACACTTCTCGGAGAGCGCCAGGTCGTCGTCGACTGCGATGTTCTCCAGGCCGATGGTGGAACGCGCACGGCCAGCATCTGCGGTGGGTATCTCGCGCTGCACGATGCACTGACCCGTCTGAAGCAGAGTGGTGCAATCACACGCCACCCGCTCACATCGCTGTGTGCTGCGATCAGTGTGGGCATTGTCGGTGGCGTACCGGTGATCGATCTGCCCTATGTCGAGGACAGCGGTGCCGAAGTCGACATGAACATCGTGATGTTGCGCGACAAGGAGTCTCACGTCAGTCGATTCGTCGAAGTTCAAGGCACTGCCGAAGGCATGGCCTTCACCCGTGGCGAACTCGACTCGCTTCTCGGACTTGCCGAGGAAGGTCTTGCTGAGATCTTCGAATTGCAGACAGAAATGCTGCAAACGGAACCTGTTCGCCGACCGAACTGACTCCGATGAGTGGACCGATCAGCGACCTCGTCTGCGCGTCTGCGAATCCGGACAAGGTGCGTGAGATCCAGCAACTTCTCGACGGTGTCGTGATTCTTCATCCGCGGCCGGCGGACATTCCCGATGTGGACGAAACCGAGAGCACGCTCATCGGCAATGCGCGTCTGAAGGCGCGAGCCATCGCGCAGTCGCAGTCCAACACACTCGGTCTCCCTGCCGTCGCCGATGACACGGGATTGTTCGTCGATGCATTGCCCGGGGAACTGGGTGTGATGACGGCACGATATGCCAGCGACGATCCGCAGCACGGAGTCGATCCGTACGCCGCCAATCGTCGCAAACTCCTGCACGCACTTCGGGCGCAAGGGTGTCTGGAAGCCGCAACGCGTTCAGCGCACTTTTCGACAGTGGTGGTCGTGAGTTTTCCCGATGGTCGAGAGATTTCAGTCGAGGGCCGATGCGATGGAACGGTCGCCCTTCGGGAGAGAGGATCTCGAGGATTCGGCTTCGACCCGTTGTTCATCCCCGTACCCGGAATGTTCGAGACAGATGAACGAACCTTCGCGGAGATGACAGATGACGAGAAGAACCATCTCTCGCATCGTGGTCGAGCGTTTCGTGCGCTGGCGCGTGTGCTGAAAAACTCACCAACCGCGTAGATCGACAGCCCATGTGTCGATGACGCGGGCCTCCATACGCGATCCGTGGTCGATTCGTCCATCGACGATCAACAACTGCTCGTGTTGAGCCACGGTCGGATCCACGTGGGCTGGGATGACGACGACGCGATCGCCGACCGCGAGGTTCGGCATGGTCTCTCCGAGAGAGAATGTCACGTGTTCATCGCTGCAGAACCAGACCGATGCTCCGGGGATCGTCGGATTGCCGTGGTCCATGCCGAGGGCTTTCAGTCCGACATCGGCGACGAACCAGTCTTTC
>JBIIKC010000121.1:0-4925 GCA_044233375.1 Ilumatobacteraceae bacterium | reverse complement strand
GCCGTACGGAGGATCCGCAAAGACGAGATCCGCTCGACCGACCGAGGACGTCGTTGCCGGCAACATGGCGGTCATCACCGTCTCGACTCGACCCGCAACGACCTCGGATCTGCGCTCGAGATCGAGCGTTCTCAGATTCTGTCGAATCGCCGCCACCGCTCGACTGTCACTCTCGACGAACACGCACGATGTCGCGCCCCTCGACAGAGCCTCGATGCCAAGGGCGCCACTGCCGGCAAACAAGTCGACCGCCACTGCACCCTCGAGCACACCGAGACTCGACAAGGCATTGAACACCGCCTCTCTCGTTCGATCGGTCGTAGGTCGGGTCGCCGAGCCCTCCGGCGCCACGAGGGTTCGGCCGCGCAATGTTCCCGCAACGACTCGCACCTGGTCAGCGTACTGACCTGAATATCGACACCCCTCGTACGTCGGGCAGACTGAATTCGTGGAACCAGAGAACGAAATCGTTTGCGTCGATTGTGGAGGTCGATGTTTTCTGATCTCCTACCCGCGTGAGGACGGTCTCTGGCTTCCGGGCGACATCGTGACCTATCGATGCCAAGACTGCAGAGATCGCTGGGACCTCGTACTTCCCGACTCCGCCGACATCGACGATCCCGAGTGAGAGCCCTGAACCTGATCCGAGCAAAGCTCCCGCAGGCCATGAGCGCTCGGGATCGATCACGACCGATACTCGTGTTCGGGGTCGTCCTCTACGTCACGCGAGTCATTGCGTCGGGTTGGAGGACTGGGTTCCCGTCGTTCTTCCCTGACAGCTCGACCTACATCGAAGTGAGTCGACTCGGACCTTTCGACACTTCGTTCTGGTCAGCCGCAAGACCGGTCGGAGTTCCCTTTGCACTGTGGCTCACAGGGGGCAACCATCGGCTCTTCTTCTTGTTGCAGACCATTCTGTTCGCAGTCTCCGTCGCATACCTGTGCTCAGTCGTTCTGAAAGTGATCACTCCCCGGTGGCTCGGCTGGATCACGAGCGCCGTGATTGCGTCGTTGTGCGTCCATCCTCGATTCGGATTGTGGCATCTCGAGATCTTGAGTGAGTCGTTGTCGTTTTCGCTGTCGATTCTCGCCATTGCCTTGTGGCTCCAATTCGCGAACGATCCAACCAAACGCCATCTGGTCTACGGCATCATCGCCACGGTCTTCTGGATGTCGTTTCGAGATGTGCACATCGTCACCGGAATCGTCATTGCATTTGCGTTGCTCTTCGGGGGACTGGCGAACCGCACATGGAGTTTGCGCAAATCGGCTCTCGTCGGCTCCGCAATCATTGCGATTTTTTCTTCCTACGTTCTCATTGCACAGGGTGCGAGCAACAGAAACCTCTCTCCACTCGTCAACAACATCGGTGAACGAGTGCTGCCCAACGATGAGCTGCTCGAAACGTTCGCCGCGCGAAAGATGCCGATCAACGACGCTCTCCTCGAGCGCACAGGGGACAACACATGGTCCGACGACCAAGCCTTCTTGAGATCCGCAGAGCTCACACAGTTCCGGGCATGGGCAGATGAGCACGGCCAACGAGCTTTGTTGACATCTCTCGTCGTCGATGCTTCGTTCTGGATCGACACAACGGGGGATGTCCTTCACGCTTCGCTTCCGCTCGACTTCTCCGAATACGACAGACACTCGACATCCGAGCACCTTCCCACTCGACTCTTCTGGGTTCAGGGACCTCGCACGTCGGCACAACTCGCTCTTTGGAGTCTGGTTGCGGTCGCTTCTCTCGCCGTGGTGTTCGGAACATCTCGCCGTCGAAAGCTCGCAGACGAGACCGTTCGAAACGTCCGGAAGCGTTCCGGGATGATCGCAGTCGTCGGACTCATCGCCACTGCAGCAGACCTCTTCGTATCTGCATCGGGTGACTCGGTCGAGGTTCAACGTCACGTTCTCGGTTCGATCCTGCGCCTCAGTCTGCTCGTCATCGTCTGTTCGTCGATGGGTGCCAGCTCAGTGATTCGCCCCATCCAGAATCGTCTCCAACTTTCGAGACCACGGCTCGAGAACGACCGATCGAAGGCTTCTGAGTCCGTATCGGGATCGATCGCCGGATCACTCATTGCCGTCGGAACTTTCGGAACTTGGATTGCGCTCGAACACCGGTCGCAAGATTTCGATCCGCAATATGCCCGAACGATCATCGAGAGAGCTGCTCGGTTCGGCGGTACGTACTACGAGAACGGAATCCACAACAAAGGACCTCTCGAGACGGTCGTCTACGACTCGGTGAGATTGTTCACGAACTTCGACACCTACTGGTTCGGAATCTCTGCATACGTCATTGCGGTATCGGTTCTCCTCGGCCTCACTGCAGGATTGATTGCGAAGACCTTCGGTGCATCCCGACGATTTGCCATGACCTCAGCCGTGTTGGTCGCAGCCCATTTCTCCCTCTCGGAGAGCGATTACGCAGGAGTTCTCTACAGCCGCAACATCACGACCGCACTTCTCGCCCTCGTCGCCGCTGCAACCCTGTGGGACAGACCGTGGAGAACACCTCGACTTGCGAACACGACATACCTGACTCTTGTCGTCCTCCTCGGACTGGCGGTTCAGACACTTCTCACGACCGTGTTCGCAGCAACTGTCGTGGGAGTCTTCCTCCACCTGCGGCGGTCGACTGCGACGACTCTGCGTCGTCCTTTCACGGTCGCACTCGTGACGGGGGCGACAACGATTGCCTCGGCTCCGGCCTGGTATGCGATACGCGGATCGTCGAGTGAATTCTGGTCGAATTGGTGGACGTATGCCGGATACATGAGTTCGAGTACCGGTCGCAGTCTCCTCAACCAGATCGGTCTCGGCGCCGAAAAGCTCTTCGGCTATTACCAGGACCGGCCAGGGATCGCACTTCTCATCATCGTCGACGTGTGGCTCGTTGCTCGGGGCTGGCGAGCGATGTCGACACATGGCCGCACCGTCCACACGATGCTTCTCGCCTGGCTGTGCGCAGGCTGGGTGGAACTCGTGTTGTCCCAAAGGTACTCGAGCCATTACTTCTCCGTCGTCGCAGTACCGACCGCCTTCATCGGCGTCTCCGCCGCACTACTTCTTCTCCAAGGACTACGAAGGGCCGACGACCGAATCGACGATCGGATCGAGAGCAAACGACGCTCGTGGTGGGCATCGATCGCCTGTGTCACGGCACTGATCGCCGCACAAGGAACCCAGTTGACCTGGATTGCGGTCGAGGGAGCTGGGCGCTTCCGCAACACCCAGCAATACGTGCAAGCACGCAACGACGTGCGGAACGGGAACTACTGGACCCACAAAGCGGTCATGGATCTTGTCTCGTCGGATGATGACCCTCTTCTCGCTTGGACCATGTATCCGTGGACATACCTCGACCATCGTCGGGTTCCCGCAACGAGATTCAGTTGGAAATCGTTCATGATCGGTGAGATTTACTTGGGTCGAACATCGTCGGAGTACGTACTCGATCGGACATGGGAGTGGTTCGAACAAGACATGAAGGAATCCCAGCCGGCAGTCTTCGCCCGACCGCAGGTGACCGATCTCGAACCAACTACACCCCTGTCAGAACTGGTCACCGAGGAATTCTCGACCGTGTTCACTGATGACGACATCGAAATCGCCTGGCGAAACGAACTGTGGAACACCGCAACACGTTCTTCACTGACCGGCGAGACGATCGACCTCGCTGAACTCCCACCGTCGTGGAGTCGCAACCCCTCGGGCGACACGATCTCTGCCAAGGGCACAGACGACGCCGAGAATGTCAACTCGAGATCTGACGACGTCACATGGGACATGGATCTGTCGTGTCGAAAGATGACGACGCGTATCATTCGCACGTCACCAGCCGACCCCATGGGACTCACATTCCGTTTCGATTCCCCCGACGAGACGACACGAGCGGTATCACTCAGTGTCGATTTCGATCGGTCCTGGTCTGCGCGCCACGATGACTCAATCGTCGATTCTCCAGTCGAAATGGACGCCACGGTTCTCGATGCCTCGAACCGAACCTCGCTTGGGGTCACGCTCCTCGTCACAAAGTCTGCTGCAGCAATCATCGTCGACGGCCGCATCGTGTCAGCAATGACGTTGGGCCATGGAACTCGGGTCTCGATCAGTCCAACAGTGGACGAAACCGAGTTCACGATCCCGCTTCTCCAGGATCTCGATGGCTTCGTAGGCTGCTGATCAACTCAGCGTTGCATCGATCGCTTCGTACCCACCGTTGACTCGTGCTCAGTTCTTCGTGAGGAACTGCTCGTCTTCGGGCTTCAAGAGAAGTTGAAGTTCCTCCATCAACTCTGTGTTCAGAGCGAGTTCAGGATCGGAATCAACGATGTCTCGAGCCGCTTCCCTCGCCAACTCGATCAGTTCGCGGTCGCGTCGCAGGGACGCAAGTCGAAGATCACTTCTTCCTTTTTGCTCCTTGTTCATCAGAGTTCCCTCACCACGCAATTCGAGATCGACCTCCGCGAGATGAAAGCCATCGGCGGACTCGACCAGAGCGTCGAGACGTGGGTTCACATCGGGAATCAGTGAGGGCTCGGACTTTGGAGTCGAGACCAGCCAGCAGAACGACTCGTGCGCACCTCGACCCACTCGTCCACGCAATTGATGCAATTGCGCGATTCCGAAGCGATCGGCGTCGAGTATCACCATCTCCGTTGCATTGGGAACGTCGACGCCCACTTCGATCACCGTGGTCGACACGAGGACATCAGTCTCACCCGAGCGAAATCGGTCCATGACCTCTTCTTTTTCGTTGGGTTTCATTCGGCCGTGAAGGAGATCGACCGAAAGATCGGGAAACAGGTCGGTGCTCAGGCGTTGGAACGTCGCTTGAGCCGATGACAACTCGAGCGTCTCATTGCCCTCGATGAGAGGGCACACGACGTACGCCTGTCGACCACTCGAAATCTGCTCAC
>JBIIKC010000002.1:0-18783 GCA_044233375.1 Ilumatobacteraceae bacterium | reverse complement strand
GTGCCGAATCTCCTGCAATCGCCGCTCGTACGACGTCGTGGTCCGGGAGAGAAGTTTGAATCAGAATTCGACCCTTCCTACTGCGGGGTCCCACGAGACGCGCAGCCCGCACGAGAAGAGCCATCGCCTGCTCGTGTGCTTGGAAACGAGGTGCCAAGAGTTCGCGATCGAAATCGAGGAACACGACGACATCAGCACGATGAATCTGGTGAAGAGTCGCACTCGTGCCGATGAAGACGTCATGCGAAGCTTCGTCGACCAAGACGTCGCCCGATTCGATCTTGGCAACCGGGCGATTCGCTGCCTTTTCCAATTCCTCGCGCAGTCGGCTGACTCCCGGACGAAGTCTCGAGATTGCGGCCGACGAACAAACAGCACAGACCGGAGGTCTCGACAAGTGACAGACGGGACATTCGAGCTTGCCGTCTTCCATCTCGACAAGGGTGCTACTGCAAGCTTCACACCTCACCAGGACACCGCACGAGCGGCAGCCGAGTAGACGAGCCATTCCCTTGGTGTTCGAGATGCACACGACTCGAAGACTTCGATCACGAAGGACTCCGACCAACTCCGCAGACACGAGGGATCTGCTCCACGCAGGCTCCGACGATCTGTCGATGACCTCGACTCTCGGCCAACCCGCTCTCTCACGTTCGGGAGGTGGAGCAAGCACCTTCCGCGAGTACGAACCCACCACCGTTGGACTCGCCGAAATCAGAAGCAACGCAGCCCCGCTGATTCGACATCGCTGAGCCAGGACTTCCCGCGCATGCCACGTCGGCATTCTCTCTTCTTGAAGTGACTCTTCGTGTTCGTCCACCACCACAGCAGCAGCGAGTCCTGGGCACGGCGCGAAAGCAGCAGAACGAGCACCAATCACGACATCCACGCCTCCGCGAGCACTGCTCCAGTCCTGAGGCATGAGAGCGACACTGAGTCCTGCCCGTTTCAAACGGGCAGCCATGACTCGACTCGCGTCGACTGTGGCACAGACGACCAAAGTCGGACCCACGTGCGCCGCGGAAAGAACTGCTGGCAGTTGATCGTGTGTCGGAGGAAGCCGCAGGACGCCCCCGCCCTCGCCCAACAATTCGCGCGCCGCAGGCGAAGCCGGTGAGGCCACGACTTTCGTTCGACGTGAAGGCGGGACTCTGGACACCACGGTGTGCGGAGAAGCTGCGACGAGAAACGGTCGAAGTTTGCCCACACACCAGCGATTCGCCGCCCATCGAGTCAATGAAACGATTGTCTCATCCGGTCCGATTCCTGAACATTTCAAGATCGGTTTGAGCTCCGATTCACTCATGTCACGCGGTTCGCACGCGACGACCCAGCCACCTACTCGCCTTCCGTTCAAGTTCACCCGAACCCGGGAACCAATCTCGATCGAGCCCTTCATACCATCGGGAACGAAGTAGTCGAAGGTTCGATCGATGCCGGTCACATCGGGAACGACCTCGACGACGAACCGAGATTCCTCGGGCATGGCCGTTCGACGTCAGATCACAAGCCGAGGGCTGAGGTCAGATCCGACAGTCGCGACAACTTCTCCCACTCGAAGTCGGGCAGCTCACGACCGAAGTGACCATAAGCAGCTGTCTGGCGGTAGATCGGACGCTTCAATTGAAGATCACGCACAATTGCGGCTGGACGCAGGTCGAAGACGTCCCGCACACCTCGGGCGATGTGAGAAGTGTCCATCTTCTCCGTCCCGAAGGTCTCGACCAGAATGCTGACCGGATGCGCCATGCCGATGGCGTACGCAACCTGAACCTCACAACGGTCCGCTGCTCCCGCAGCCACGACGTGCTTCGCAACCCAACGAGCAGCGTACGCCGCCGAGCGATCGACTTTGCTCGGATCCTTGCCGCTGAACGCCCCACCACCGTGTCGACCCATTCCGCCATATGTGTCCACGATGATCTTGCGTCCGGTCAGGCCAGTGTCTGCGTGCGGACCACCGAGAACGAATTTGCCCGTGGGATTCACATACACGACGTAGTCGTCTTCGGCGAACTGATGTGGGATGACCGGGCGAATCACCTGCTCGATGAGGTCTGGGCGGATCACCGTATCTCGATCGATTCCGTCATCGTGCTGGGTGGAAACCAGAACGGCTCTGAGACGCACAGGGCGACCATCTTCGTAGTCGAACGTGACCTGGGTCTTGCCGTCGGGGCGAAGATACGGAATTTGACCTGACTTTCGAACTTCGGTGAGACGCTCCGCAATCCTGTGAGCAAGGTGAATCGGTAGCGGCATCAATTCCGGGGTTTCATCGCAGGCGAAACCGAACATCATTCCCTGGTCGCCCGCCCCTTGAAGGTCGAGGTCGTCCTTCGGGCCGGCTCCGCGAACTTCTTCGCTGCGATCCACCCCCTGGGCAATGTCGGGACTTTGCGCATCCAACGCAACGAGAACTCCGCAAGTCTGACCATCGAAACCGAAGTCGGCATTGTTGTAGCCGATTCCCTTGATCACGTCGCGTGCCGTTTCAGCGATGTCCACGTACGCCTCGGTCGTAATCTCACCAGAGACCAAGCACAGACCGGTCGTCACCAGAGTTTCACACGCAACTCGCGCATGTGGATCCTGCGTCAGGATTGCGTCCAGGACGGCATCGGAAACTTGGTCGGCGACCTTGTCCGGGTGACCCTCGGTCACGCTCTCCGATGTGAATGTCCACTGACGACTCATGGCTGCTCCGTTCACGAGCGCGATTCGCGCACCTCGACGACGATGTCGAGCAATCGACGGGCCACGTCCCGTTTGTCACTCAACGGCATCGACTCTAGATCGTCGGCGGAGCGAACGAAGGTAACTGCGTTGGTGTCGTGATCGAAACCGACTCCTGGCTGAGCTACATCGTTTGCCACGACGAGGTCGAGGTTCTTCTTCACAAGTTTGGTGCGAGCGTTCTCGACGAGATCAGCGGTCTCCGCTGCGAATCCGACGAGTACCTGATCCTTTCGCTTGGTTGATCCGGCCTCGGCGAGGATGTCCGCTGTCGGCTCGAGACGAACCTCAGGCACGCCAGAGTCCTTCTTGATCTTGCCCGATTCGGATCGAATGGGTCGGAAATCAGCCACCGCTGCGGCCATCACCAGAACATCGGAATGGGGCCAAATGGATCGAACCGCCTCGTGCATGTCGCGTGCCGTTTCCACTCTCACGACATCGATTCCTGCAGGTACCGCACGGTCCGTCGTCGTGATCAGTACGACGCTCGCCCCACGCCGTGCCGCTTCCTCTGCAACCGCATGACCCTGTTTGCCACTCGATCGATTGGTCACCACTCGAACGGCATCGATCGGTTCTCGAGTTCCCCCCGCTGTGACGATGACTCTGCATCCCTTCAGATCGCGTGAGGCCTCCACAGCACCGGCAAGGACGTCGACGATCTCGTCCATGATCGCATCCGGGGAAGCCAGGCGACCCTTGCCAGTGTCACCACCTGCAAGGCGACCCTCTTCGGGTTCCACAATTCGAGTCCCCCGACTCCTCAGGAGTGCGATGTTGTCCTGAACAGCGGGGTGTTCCCACATTTCTGTGTGCATGGCCGGACACACGATCACCGGAGCACGAGTTGCGATGAGAACGTTGGTGAGAAGATCCGTGGACAGTCCGTGCGCATATGCTCCGATGAGCCTCGCAGTTGCCGGAACGACAACGATCAGATCTGCTGTCTGGCCAAGCTTGGTGTGTGGGATCGGATCGTCGCCCTCCCACATCGACGTTCGAACCGCTTCGCTCGCAAGTGCCGACACTGTCGTGCGACCGATGAAGTGATCAGCCGCCTTTGTCATCACCGGCACGACATGGGCTCCAGCGTCGACGAGACGGCGACAGATCTCGACCGCCTTGTACGCCGCGATTCCGCCGCATATGCCGACGATGACTCGCCGTCCTGCGAGCTCGGTCATCGAAATCTCAGGCGTCGTCGGACTCGGGAATGCCGATGAGACCCGACGTTTCGCGAACAGGGTTCTGAGAACCGCCGATGAAATCCGAACCGAGAACATCATTCGCATCCGCCCGAGCTGCTTCCTCGGCCTCCGCTCGCTCAGCCATTTCCTCCGCTGAGACACGCACGATCTTGTCGGCGGCGATCTCCTCGAAGCCCATGCTCAGCGGCTTGCGCAGTGACGCAACCTGTGGTGGAACGACCTTCGAAGAAATCGAGCCCATTTTTGCGTAGTACTGCTGCAATTCACGCGCTCGACGGGCGGCGAGTGTGACGAGACTGAATTTGGAATCGACCTTGTCCAAAAGGGTTTCCAACTCCGGCGTCATCAGGGAATCGTGGGGAACAGCGATGGAGTGGGTCATGGTCGTCGACTTTCGTGATCGGGACGAGAACCAGAGACTACCGGTGTTTGGATCTTCAAGCCTCTCCTCTCAGGGCCGCGATGATTTCCATCAACTCGTCGACGGTTCGCTCCAGATCGTCGTTCACGATGGAGAAGTCGGCCAGGGCCAACCCGACGGGCTCCTCCTCCTCAGCTTTGCGGAGTCTCTCCTGGACCTTGTGATCGGGATCTCCCCGCCCGATCAGGCGCCGACGCTGCTCCTCTCGCGAAGGCGGAAGAACGAAGATCAGAACGGAATCCGGATGTCTGACCTTCACCTGCTGAGCTCCATCGACCTCGATCTCGAGGACGATGTCCTGTTCGGACATCAAATCCGGGATCGGGGTTCCGTAGTAATTGCCAAGGAACTCGGTCCACTCGAGAAAGCCACCATTGTCTCGGTGCTGCTCGAATCGATCCCGTGATGTGAAGACGTACGCATCATCGCGCTCACCTGGCCGCTTCTCTCGAGTCGTCCACGATCGGCTGAGACTCAACGCCTGATCGCGATTCACCAGCGCATCAACGATCGTTCCCTTTCCCACTCCACCGGGCCCTGAGACGATGATGATCAGCGGAGACGTCATTGGAGTGAGCGAGTTTCGGAGTCGAGATCGAACAACGCTTCGAAATGGCCGAGGAGTCTCGCCCTTCGATCCTCATCGAGACGATCGATCTTGAGGTTGGCCGAGATTCCCACTTCGTCCAGAATCCTACGCGCCTTGACCTTCCCGAGACCCGGAAGATTCTCGATGACGGTCACGACCTTGACCACTCGAATGTAGGGATCCTGCGAGTCGAGTATCTGCCTCAACTCGACTGCACCCACGCGGACCTGTTCGATGAGAGTTTCGCGTGTAGTTCGAATTCGTTCCGCAAGTTCGAGAGCGGCCACTCTCCCATTCGATTCCGAGTGAGACAACGAAGCCATGCGAGAACGATAGCCAGACGCCGTCCGCGCAACCGGCGACCGGCTTTTCACGATTCGGCTTTTCACGATTCGGCTTTTCACGATTCGGCATTTCACGAGTGATAGAGATTCGTGAGATCCCTCAACGCTCGATGACCTCGCTCGTTCGCCCACGTGACGAGATCCTCGGTGATCCGAAATGGCGCCCGCGGATCGGCGAAAGTTGCCGTCCCCACTTGAACGGCTTGAGCTCCCACCATCATCAACTCCGCAGCTTCCCAGGCTCTGGTCACTCCACCCACGCCGATGATGGGCAGTTCCGGACACGCAACGCGCACGTCGTGGACGGCCTTGACTGCGATCGGGTGGATGGATCGACCCGAGAGTCCGCCGCTCGTGCCGTGACCCAGAATGGAACGACCGGTCCGTTCGTCGAGAACCAACCCGGAGACGGTGTTCACCAACGTCACTGCTTCAGCGCCCGATCCATGAACTGACCTGGCCAAATCCGCAAGTCGATCCGTGTTCGGACTGAGTTTCGCCCAAATGGGTCGCCCGACTCTCCGGCAACGGCGAATGATCTCTGAACTGAGTTCCTGATCGTGCGCGATGATTCCATGCCCCGACAAATTGGGGCACGACAAGTTGACCTCGACCGCGACGATGGACGCTCCCGATGGGTGTGAGATCAGAATTGTTCCGACCTGCTCGGCCGCCGCTTCATATTCGTCCGCGGTCCTCCCCCAGATACTGACTACGACTCGCGCTCCATGCCTCGACAGGTCATCGAGGTGGTCCATGGCCCACTTCCTGATCCCTGGACCCTGAAGACCAACAGCATTCAGCATGCCATTCGACATCGGATGGAGCCGCGGGGCTGGATTGCCTTGCCACGGAAAAGCTGCCAGCGACTTCACGACGATTGCACCGAGCGAGTTCAAGGCTCCGAAGTCGTGCAGTTCTGCACCGTGTCCGGACGTACCTGCAGCAGTCATCACGGGATTCGGCAACTCGACGCTTCCCACACTCACTGAGGTGTCAACGGCCATGATGCTCCTGCAGGCTCTTCACCGTCCCAGGATCGATGGCGCTTTCTGCCATTCCCTGTACAGCTGCGAGGGCTGCTTCGACCGTGGTCACCGAGCTCACCCGATGCACATTGGCAGCTTTGCGAATCGCTTCCCCATCCGTTCGACCACCGCGACCTTGTGGAGTGTTGATGACGAATGCAATCCCCCCAGAGGCAATGAGGTCGACGGCGGTCGTTGGAGCCTTCTCGCTGACCTTGCCGACGATCCGATCGACCGGTGTTCCGAATCCGGCGAGATATTCGGCCGTTCCTGTGGTTGCAGCAATGGCAAATCCGAGAGATTTGAGACGATGAGCGAGAACGATCCCTGCAGGCTTGTCCGGGTCGGCGAGTGACAAGAAGACGGTTCCCTCGGTCGGGAGCACCGTCCCCGAAGCCAATTCGGCTTTGTAGAACGCACGCCCGAAACTGGAGTCGATTCCCATGACCTCTCCCGTGGAACGCATCTCCGGCCCGAGAGCTGGGTCGACTTCAGGAAAGCGATTGAAAGGAAGAACCGCCTCCTTGACTGCGACAATCGACGAATCGGAATCGAGAATCGATGGACGCAAGATCCCCTCCTCGCGAAGTTCTGCGAGAGTCGAGCCGAGCATGACACGTGTCGCAACTTTGGCAAGTGGCACGCCTGTCGCCTTCGCGACGAATGGAACCGTCCGACTCGCACGAGGATTGGCTTCGATGACGTACACCGTGGTTCCTGCGACAGCGAACTGGACGTTGATCAAACCGCACACGTCGAGTGCCTGAGCTATCGAGCGTGTATACGCTTCGATGACCTCGATGACCCACGAGTTGAGGGTTTGGGGAGGAATCGCACAAGCCGAATCCCCCGAGTGAATCCCGGCTTCTTCGACGTGCTCCATCACACCGCCGATGAGCACCTCCCCCGAAACATCGCGAACCGCATCGACATCCACTTCCTTGGCGTCCTCGAGGAAGCGATCGATGAGAACCGGCCTCTCAGCGGACAAACCCCCTTCCCTTCCGAGAGATCCATTGCCGATCAACTCAGCCATCGCACGTTCGAGATGAGCGTGGTCGTGCACGATCTGCATTGCCCGTCCGCCCAACACGTAACTGGGACGAACCAGGACGGGAAAACCCACTTTGTCGACAATCGCCTTCGCCTGATTCAGATCGAGAGCCGTACCACCGGGTGGTTGTGGAATGTTGAGAGAAGAGCACAGAGAATTCCACTTCTCCCGGTCCTCAGCGAGATCGATCGACCTCGGAGAAGTTCCTGCAATGAGGTCGGGCGAAATGCCACCCGCCAACTTCAACGGAGTCTGGCCACCCAGCGACACGATCACCTTGGGTGGACGGCCATTGGACGAAAGGGTCTCGGCATCGATGACGTTCAGGACGTCCTCGCGGGTGAGCGGTTCGAAGTAGAGGCGATCCGATGTGTCGTAGTCGGTCGACACCGTCTCCGGATTGCAGTTGACCATGATCGTTTCAAAGCCAGCATCCCGCAGCGCGAACGATGCATGCACGCAGCAGTAATCGAATTCAATGCCTTGTCCGATACGGTTCGGACCCGAGCCGAGGATCACCACTTTCTCGCGGTCCGACGGTGCCACTTCCGACTCGTCTTCGTACGTCGAGTAGTAATAGGGCGTTCGTGCTGCGAACTCTGCCGAGCAGGTATCGACTGTCTTGTACGTCGGCACGACACCCAGCTCCAACCTCTTGGCTCGAACGGATTCCTCTGCGACCCCCCACATGTGGGCCATCTGCGCATCGCTGAAACCGAAGCGTTTGGCTCGACGCATCGCAGTCCTCGAAACCTCGCCCAAGGAGAACGTCTCGAGAATCGTTCGCTCCTGGACGATCTGTGCGATCTGATCGATGAACCAAGGGTCGATTCGACATGCGTCGTGAATGTCGTCCAAAGACACTCCGCGTCGCACCAACTCTGCGACAGCGAACAATCTGTCCGGGGTTGCAACAGCAATCGATGCCAAGAGGGCGTCGTCCTCGATCTCGGCGAGATGAGTTTCTGCTCGATCGGCCCCAAGTCCGGACCGTCCTTGTTCGAGCGAACGCAATGCCTTTTGAAGACTCTCCGTGAAGGTTCGACCGATCGACATGACCTCTCCGACGCTCTGCATCTGGGTACCGAGAACACCACTGGTCCCCGGAAGCTTCTCGAAAGCCCAGCGTGGAATTTTCGTGACGACATAGTCGATCGTCGGCTCGAAGCTTGCTGGAGTCTTGCGCGTGATGTCATTGGGAATCTCGTCGAGGGTGTAACCAACAGCGAGTTTTGCTGCGATCTTTGCAATCGGAAATCCTGTCGCCTTGGAAGCAAGCGCACTCGATCGCGACACTCGAGGATTCATCTCGATGACCACCTGGCGACCAGTGGCGGGATCGACTGCGAACTGAACATTCGACCCACCCGTCGCGACACCGACACGGCGAATACAGGCGAATGCTGCATCACGCATGGTCTGATACTCGACGTCGCTGAGCGTCTGAGCGGGTGCGACTGTGATCGAGTCCCCCGTGTGCACACCCATCGGATCCACGTTCTCGATGGAGCAGATGATCACACAGTTGTCCGCCCGATCGCGCATGACCTCCAATTCGTACTCTTTCCAACCGGCGATGCTCTTCTCGATGAGGATCTCACCGATCGGGCTGGCAGCGAGACCATCGCTGGCCAGCTTGTGGAATTCATCGAGCGTTCCAGCAATTCCCGTTCCTCGCCCTCCGAGGATGTAGGCAGGTCGAATGATCGCAGGCAGTCCGATACTTCCGATGACCTCGAGCGCCTCGGCGAGATCGTGTGCGATACCGCTCGGCGGAACATCGAGACCGATTTCGAGCATCGCCTGTTTGAACTTGTCCCGATCCTCAGCTGTGGCAATCGAATCTGCATTTGCTCCGATCAGTTCCGGAGTACCGGGAACCCCCACAATTCCTCTCTCGAAGAGAGCCATTGCAAGATTGAGACCCGTCTGTCCCCCAAGAGTCGGCAGCACTGCATCGGGCTTCTCACGTTCGATGATGCGAGCGAGTACTTCCCACGTGAGCGGTTCGATATAGGTGCGATCGGCAAAATCCGGATCGGTCATGATCGTCGCGGGATTCGAGTTGGCGAGAATCACCCGATATCCCTCTTCGCGCAGAACCCGACATGCCTGCGTTCCCGAATAGTCGAACTCACATGCCTGGCCGATCACGATCGGACCCGATCCAATGATCAGAATCGACGAAAGATCGTCACGTCTCGGCATGTCAGACCTTGCCTGTCTGCGCATAGTTGCCCATCAACCGTTCGAATTCAGCGAAGAGATAGCGGCTGTCGTGCGGACCTGGTCCGGATTCCGGGTGATACTGCACGCTGAATGCAGGGGCATCCACGACTTGGATCCCTTCGTTCGTCCCATCGTTGAGATTCGTATGGGTCACGCGAACTCTCCCTCCGAGGCTTGCTGGATCCACGCAATAGTTGTGGTTCTGGCTCGTGATTTCGATCCGACCACTCGCTTCATGACGAACGGGGTGGTTTCCACCGTGGTGACCGAAAGGAAGCTTGAAGGTCTCTGCGCCGAGCGCCCGACACAGGAGCTGGTGTCCGAGACAGATCCCGAAGATCGGTACACGTCCGAGCAGATCACCGATGGCGTTCACCGCATAGGACAGAGCTGACGGATCACCGGGACCGTTCGACAAGAAGACTCCGTCGGGTCGACGAGAGAGCACATCCGCAGCCGTCATCGAAGCGGGTACGACTTCGACGTTTGCGATCTCTGCCAAGCACGACACGATGGTCGACTTGATCCCGAAGTCGTAGGCAACCACTGAGAATCGACGGTTACGTTCGATGCGATACGGCTCGTTCGTGGTCACCGTGGCGACCAAATCGACTCCAGATGTTCCCTTGTCGGCGCGTGCAGCCGCAAGCAGAACCGACTCCGATGCCGTGCCGAATGCGCCCGAGATGGAGCCCGAGTCTCGTATGACTCGCGTCAACCGACGCGTGTCGATTCCCGCAATACCGGACACTCCGTGTCGGACCAAGAAGTCTGGCAAGCCCTCGATCGATCGATGGCTGCTCGGCCGGCGAGCCATATCCCGCACGATCACTCCACGGCAGAAGGGCCGAAGCGATTCGTTGTCATCGGTCGCGGTTCCATAATTGCCGATGTGGGGATACGTGAACGTCACGATCTGACCGGCATAACTCGGATCAGTGAGAACTTCTTGATAGCCGGTCAGCACCGTGTTGAAGACGACTTCACCCGAAGCAACGCCGTCTGGAGTGGCGGCCCCAATTGCCTCTCCCTCGAAGACGCTCCCATCGGCCAGTACGAGCGCCGCCTCACGAACTGCCATGACACTCCCCGTCCTGCATATTCATGCAATATAGCGCATATTCATTGAAAAACCGTTGTGCACCAGCGTTCATCTCGTCGACCTCGAATCGATGACCACTGGCTCGCCGCAATAGAGGGTGTGACGAACTCGGCCGACGAGCTTCCGACCCGCATACGGGGTGTTCCTACTCTTGCTCGCGAGATCGCCCGTGCGAACGGTCCACTCCTCTTTCGGATCGAAGACCACCAAATGGGCAGGTTCGCCAGGAGCGACAGGGCGCCCATGTCGGTCACCAACGCCGGCGATCCGCGCCGGCTTCCAGCTCAAAGCGGCAATGATGTCCACGATCGGCATGTCGAGTTCGGTGAGCGACAGTGCCAGTGAGGTCTCCAGTCCGAGCATTCCTGGGGGTGCGGCGTCCAAAGACTTCTCCTTCAGGTGCTCAGCATGTGGAGCATGATCCGTAGCGATGGCATCGATCGTCCCGTCGCGCAATCCTTCTTTGATGGCGCCGATGTCACGGGAAGTTCGCAAGGGTGGGTTGACCTTGAAGACCGGATCGAAGGATTCGAGAAGTTCGTCGGTGAGCGTGAAGTGGTGCGGTGCTGCCTCAGCTGTCACTCGAACACCTGATGCCTTTGCCCGCCTGACCAATTCGACGCTTCCCGCAGTCGACAGATGCAGAAAATGAACTCGTGCTCCCGTCAGCCGGGCGAGTTCGATGTCTCGGTGAACCATCAACTCTTCAGCAATGGACGGCCAGCCCGGTAGTCCGAGTCGACTGCAGCACGAACCTTCGTGCATCACTGAGCCGCGAGTCAGCGACGTGATCTCGCAGTGTTGAGCCAGAGTCAGATCGAGATCGACGGCGTATTCCATCGCTCTGCGCATGACGAGGGGGTCCTGCACTCCGTTACCGTCATCGGTGAAGATGTGCACGCCTGCATCGCGTAACTCAGCCATCGGCGAGAGAACCTCACCAGCTCTGGCAAGCGTGATCGCGCCGGCGGGAAGTACATCGCACAATCCGACCTCGGATGCACGTGAACGCACGAACTCGACCACGGCTCGGGAGTCCTGGGTTGGCTCGGTATTGGGCATTGCGACGATCGCGGTGAACCCGCCGCGGGCGGCGGCCCGTGAACCGGTCTCGATCGTCTCGGACTCTTCCTGGCCCGGTTCGCGCAAGTGGACGTGCAAATCGACGAAACCAGGTGAGATGAAGCAACCTCTACCTTCGAGAGTGCGTGACGAGGCGGGCAATGAGCTTCCCGCCCGCACGACGTGTGACACAACCCCTCCCTCCACTCGAACGTCGAAAAGCGACTGGGGCGAACAAGGGGGCGCAGACGGCGAGGTCGAGTCGATGATTGAGACACTCGTGATGGTCGTCGACCCGTGATTGTTCATCGCTCCCGTCCTTCCGCACGCTCGTCGGAATGGGAACCGGCAAGCAATTCGAAGAGAACTGCCATCCGGACCGCAATGCCATTGCTCACTTGACGAGTCACGAGGCTTCCCTCCAATTCCGCTGGATCTACGAGGATCTCGACACCACGATTCATCGGACCTGGATGCATGATGCGCACTCCGGTCGCGAGCCTTTTCAATCGACCCCGATCGAGGCCGAAACGTCGTGAATACTCGTGGAGGTTGGGAACGAAAGCCCCGTCCATGCGTTCACGTTGCATCCGGAGGAGATACACCACATCGACGTCGTCGAGAGCGTCGTCGAGCGACGACGCAGTGTCGACCTTCCAAGGTGACAGGTCGAACGGCAGAAGGGTTCGCGGAGCGACAAGAACGACTCGGGCTCCGAGCGCCGTGAATGCCTCGATATCGGAACGCGCCACTCGGCTGTGCCGCACATCTCCAACTATGGCGATTCGCAGACCCCGAAGGCAGTCTTCCGATATTTCCCGCCCGAAGGATTCAGCGAGAGTAAAACAGTCGAGCAGAGCTTGAGTTGGGTGTTGATGTGCTCCATCTCCGGCATTGATCACCGATGCATCTGTCCACTGAGTCACCTGGAGAGGTAGGCCCGACGTGGAGTGTCGCACGACGAACGCTGAGACTCCCATCGATGAGATCGTCTCGATCGTGTCCCGAATGCTCTCGCCCTTGTTGATGCTCGAAGCCGACACATTGAAGGTCATGACATCTGCCGAGAGGCGACGTGCAGCTGTTTCGAAACTGATTCTCGTCCGGGTGGAATCCTCGAAGAAAAGGCTGACGACCGTTCTCCCCGTCAACGCAGGAACCTTCGGTACAGGTCTCGCATTGACTTCCGCCATTGCCGAAGCCGTCCTCAATATGCGCGCAAGTCCTGACGCACCAAGGTCTGCAACAGAGATCAAATGCCTCATCGCGTCTCGTCTTCGATGACCCGAACACCGCTGGGATCTGCGATCACGTCAGCAGTTCGGCTCGTTGGAAGGTTTTTTCCTACGAAATCTGGGCGGATCGGCAATTCTCGATGACCTCGATCGACCAGAACGGCGAGCTGAACACGCTCAGGACGACCGAAATGAGCGAGAGCGTCCAATGCGGCCCTGACGGTCCGTCCCGTGAACAACACGTCGTCGACGAGAACCACAATCGCTCCGGTGAGATCACCGTCGATTGCGCTCGTCGAGACGGACTTCACCGGACGTAGCGAGATGTCGTCCCGAAACAAGGAAACATCGAGGGATCCGAAGTGCGTATCCGCCTCTCTGCGAATCGAGCGCACTACGGCAACCAAGCGCTCGGCCAACCACACTCCGCCGCGCTGGATTCCGATGATGTGAAGACAGTCAGTGTGATTGTTTCGCTCGACGACTTCGTGCGCCATTCGAGTGAGCACACGGGCGACATCGTCACCCGAGAGAACCTGAGCTTCCTTCGACATCGTTCTCCTCCGTACGAGCCTCACAGGACCCGCTTCACGGTCGGTCAGAAACTATCAGGTGGTTCGAAGGTGAGTGAGGAACCTACTCAGGTCCTCGGGCAGCTCCGATTCGAAGGTCATTGTCTCACCAGTTATCGGATGATCGAAAGCAAGCTGGCAGGCGTGAAGGAACGGGCGCTTCAAGTCGATTCCGGATCTCGCTCCTCCGTACGCCGGATCACCGACTACGGGATGACCAACTGCTCGAAGGTGGACGCGAATCTGATGGGTACGTCCCGTCTCCAACTCGCATTCGAGGAGTGCCATGTCCGGTTCGTGGAACTGTTCGAGGACGGTGACATGTGTTCGAGCCTCCTTGCCACTCGAGACGACAGCCATTCTCAATGGATCCTGCGGATCACGTGCGATAGGAGCATCGATGGTGAATTCGGCATCTGACGGACTTCCCCATACGAGCACCCGGTAGGTGCGCTGAACCTCGTGCGCGGCGAGCATCTCGGTCAAGAGATCGAAAGCCGCCGTGCTCCGTCCGACCACCAAGAGACCCGACGTTCCCTGATCCAGCCGATGTACGACACCGGGACGGTTGGGTGCACCCACTTCAGCAATTTCCGGGTATCGAGCAAGGAGACCGTTCACCAACGTGCCACCGAGATGTCCAGCAGCTGGATGGACGACCAATCCCGCAGGCTTGTCGACAACGATGATGTCCTGGTCTTCGTAAACCACGCCAAATGGGATCTGCGCTTCCGCCTCAGGTCGCTGAGGTCTCGGAATGCAGGTCTCGTCGATAGTGATTGCCGATCCTGCGACCATCCGCTCTTTCCCGCTGTGAACGACGAGTCCGTCAACTCTCACACCGTCGGACTTGATCGTTGCCGCAGCATCCGACCTGCTGACATCGGCCAACAGTGCAACGATCCGATCCAGGCGCTCGCCTGCGAGTGCGGTGGGAATTATCTCTTCGATCACGCTGATCTCAGGCGGACGCCATGGGCTTCGCACCGCGCAGATAGAGCCAAAGAAGGAAAACTCCACCAACGTTGACGGCGATATCTGCAACATTGAAAATTGGAAACCACTGGAAGTCGATGAAATCCACAACTTCTCCGCGCAGCCAACCCTCGTTGCGGAACAGTCTGTCGATGATGTTGCCGAGTGCCCCGGCCACGACGAGACCCACAGCCAGACTCATTCGAGAATCGTTCTGACGGCGAATCGACAACACCAGAGCAACAACGACCATCATGGCGATGACACCGATGACCGGACCCCAACCCCTCCCGCGACCAAAAGCCATCCCACTGTTGAAAGCAAGATTGAATCGGAGGGTCCACACGACGTCGATGACGCGACCATCACCCAGTTGCGATACGGCCCAATGTTTCGTGATCTGGTCGATGGTGATCACAAGGATGACCACCAATGCGACGATGGAGTTTCCTCTCGACGTAGTCCGAAAGAGTGATTTCCGACGGGAAATGGGACGATCGTCCGAGTCCAGAATCGTCACCTATCTGCGGCCGATCCAGCCAACTCTTTCCTCGACGAGTTCCGTTGCCCATGGAATGACTTCCAAACGTTCCCGGGGAATCGGCCGGGTCGAAACGACGCTGTATCCATAGTCGCCGGTTTCGATCCGCTGCAGTGCGGCATCGATTTCCTCGACTGTCTGACGAGCCTGATCTGAGAGCACACGATCTCGTTCGCGTTCGACGGCCATCGTGTCTCCTTCACCGCCGTCCTCGTCGAATTGATCGTCTCCCATGCCGGCTTCTTCGATCAGTTTTTCGCGCTCGGTGTCCAGGCGATCTGCCTGACCCATCAATCTCGCCTTCTGCTCGAGCAGCAAGCTTCGCTGTGCCCTCAAGAAACTGAGGTCGAAATCCTTGTTGGCAATGATTCCATCGGCCGACGCGGCCTTCTTCCCAGGGACGGGAGGCTTGACGAATGCCGGTTTCGGTTCCGGCTTCGCAGGTGCCTTCGCAGGAACCGTCGATGCCTTTTTCACTGGGGTCACTTGCGCCGAAGTCTTCGCCACTGAGGGCTTGGCCGGTGCTTTCTTCGCAACGACCTTCTTGGCTGTCGCCTTCTTCGCCGGTGCCTTCTTCGCAACGACCTTCTTGGCTGTCGCCTTCTTCGCCGGCGACTTCTTCGCAACGACCTTCTTGGCTGTCGCCTTCTTGGCACCAGCCTTCTTGGCAGTCGCCTTCTTTGCTGGCGACTTCTTTGCTGTCGCCTTCTTCGCCGGTGCCTTCTTCGCAGTCGCCTTCTTTGCTGGCGACTTCTTTGCTGGCGACTTCTTTGCTGTCGCCTTCTTGGCACCAGCCTTCTTGGCAGTCGCCTTCTTAGCCGGCGACTTCTTGGCTGTCGCCTTCTTAGCAGTCGCCTTTGTCGTCTTCTTGACTGGAGTCTTCTTCGCGGAGGCCATCACCATCATCCTTCTTGGGCACCTGTACGGTCAACCTTCTTGGGCCGCCTGAATGGAAGCCCGACTTCGAACATCTTCTCTCACCTCCTCCTTGGAAACGAAAGAAGATGACGGAGATGATACAGCCACCACGAAGAGGGCGAGTCAGGTGGCGCGGGATATCCCCACGAATATCGGATCACCATCGAGATCCACATTGGGTACATCGTCGGTCCACGCGACCGAGATGGCCAGAGTCTCGGACTTGATCGTCTCGATGAAGGGCACAACACTGCGGCGGACCAGCTCGGGAACACCGAGCGACAACGTGATGCGATCACTCACGTTCAACTTGTTCTCCCTGCGCTCCTGTTGCACCAGTCGAATCAAGTCACGAGCAATTCCTTCTGCTTCGAGTATTGGCGTCACCACGACGTCGAGGGAGATGATCCCCTCTCCATTGGCGAAAGCGGCACTCGCTTCCTCATCTGACGCGACGACCTTCAGCGTGTACTCACCATCGAACAATTCGATACCACCTGCCACGACAACCCCGTCACGGTGCTGCCAATCTCCGGCTTTGACAGCTCTGATGACTTCCTGGGTTCGTCCACCGAGCCGAGGACCGAGGGCGGCAGGTACGACCTGCAGAACCGTTGACGACAAGTCGCTCGTGGCTTCGCGCAGTTCCACTGCCTTCACATTGACCTCATCAGCGATCAGAGAGATGTAGGGAGTCAAACTCGAGGCATCTGGGTGCGAGACCGTCAACGACGCCAATGGCAATCGAACTCGCAACGAATTGTTCTTTCGAATCGAAAGTGCAACCGAACACACATCCCGTACTCGATCCATCGCAGTTACGAGCGCCTCGTCGGCCGGGAGCTCGTCGGGGATCGGCCATTCGGCGAGGTGGACGCTCTTCTCAGGAACGAGACCCCGATACACCTCATCGGTCAACAGAGGCAAGAGCGGCGCAGTGACGCGACAAAGAATCTCAAGAGTCGTATGCAGTGTGTTCACCGCACCGGGGTCTCCGCTCCAGAACCGATCCCGAGAGCGCCGGATGTACCAATTGGTCAGGACATCGAGGAAATCCCGAATTCGCACGCATGCAGAAAACAGGTCGTATGCGTCGAGGTCTCGTGTGACGTCTTCGACCAGACTCCTCGTCTTGGCAAGGATGTAGCGGTCGAGAACATGATCCGATGAGGTGTCGAAACCTCCCCGAACCCCCTCGGCATTCGCATAAAGGCTCAAGAAGTACCATGAGTTCCAGAACGGCAGCAGTACCTGACGAACCGTGTCGCGAATTCCACTTTCGGTCACGGAGAAGTCCGAGCCGCGCAAGATGGCCGATGAGAGCAGATACCAGCGCATTGCATCGGCCCCATAGGTGTCGAAGACCACCATTGGATCCGGATAGTTGCGAAGGCTCTTCGACATCTTTTGTCCGTCATCGCCGAGAACGATGCCGTGACTCACGCACGTCGAAAAAGCTGGGCGGTCGAACAGCGCAGTTGCCAGGACATGGAGCGTGTAGAACCAACCTCGAGTCTGTCCGATGTACTCCACGATGAAGTCCCCCGGATAGTGATCCTCGAACCACTTCGTGTTCTCGAAGGGATAGTGGACCTGAGCAAACGGCATCGACCCGCTCTCGAACCAACAATCCAGAACCTCCGGCACGCGACGCATCACCGACCGACCCGTCGGGTCGTCAGGATTGGGTCGAACCAGATCATCGATCGCCGGGCGATGAAGATCCGAGATCGTCACGCCGAAATCACGCTCGAGCTCTTCGACGCTGCCGTAGACGTCGACCCGAGGATGGTCAGGATCGTCACTCTTCCACACCGGGATCGGCGAGCCCCAGAAGCGATTTCGACTGATCGACCAATCCCGAGCATTTGCGAGCCACTTCCCGAAGGAACCCTCCTTCAGATGTTCGGGCACCCACGTGATCTGCTGATTGAGTTCCAGCATTCGATCCTTGATCTTCGTCACCTCTACGAACCAGGACGAAATCGCTCGGTACACGAGAGGTTCGGCGCATCGCCAACAATGCGGATACGGGTGATCGTAGGAATCATGGCGCAGGACGATCCCGCGTTCCTTGAGAGTTCGAATCACCGAGGGGTTGGCCTCGAAGACGTGTACGCCGACCCACGGCTCGATCTCCGAGGTGTAGCACCCGTGGCTGTCCATCGGACAGATCGTCGGAATTCCTGCTGCCTGACAAGTCAACTGGTCTTCCTCGCCGAAACCGGGAGCCATGTGGACGACGCCCGTGCCGTCTTCGACTGTCACAAAATCCCCAGCCAAAACGCGAAAAGCTCCAGCCGTGTCGGCGAAGAAGTCGAACATTGGACGATAGGTGCGATCGACGAGATCCGAGCCCCGCACCGTGCCGACAACTTCAGCCTCTCCCAGTTCACGCTCGTATGCCGACCGCCTCTCCGATGCGATGATCACTCGTTCACCGTCGATCTCGAGAATCGAATACTCGACGTCAGGATTCACAGCGAGAGCGAGATTTGCGGGAAGGGTCCACGGTGTCGTTGTCCAAACGAGAATCTGCTCACCGGAGTCGAGAGCGAAACGAACGGTGACCGCCGGGTCTTGCCGATTCCGGTAGACATCATCCATCCGAGTCTCGGTATTACTCAGCGGAGTTTCGCATCTCCAGCAATACGCAAGAACCCTGAATCCTTCGTAGACGAGACCCTTCTCGAACAGGGTTTTGAACGCCCACATCACACTTTCCATGTACGGGAGGTCCAGAGTCTTGTAGTCGTTCGAGAAGTC
>JBIIKC010000120.1:0-4970 GCA_044233375.1 Ilumatobacteraceae bacterium | reverse complement strand
GGCGTCGCCTCGGGTGATCCCACCGCCACATCGGTCGTGATCTGGACGCGCCTCGCACCTGATCCACTCGCCGGAGGAGGAATGGCCTCGGACGACGTCGACATTCTCTGGGAGATCTCCGACACCGCCGACTTCGCGACAATCATCGCATCGGGACTCGCTCGTGCAGAGGCTCGATACGCGCACAGCGTCCACGTCGACGTTTCTCTCGCAGATCGTGATCCGAGCGCAGATCCCTGGGTCTTCTACCGATTCCGAATTGCGCAGTGGACCAGTCCCGTCGGACGCACACGTTGTGCAGCGACTGAAGGTTCGACCGAACCACTGACACTGGCAACAGCATCGTGTCAGAACTGGACGAACGGGTATTACACCGCTTACGGCGACATGGTCGAACAGTCTCCGGACCTGGTGATCTTCCTGGGTGACTACATCTACGAAGGAGGACAGGGAAGTTACGAAGGCGGCGACGTCAGACTCCACAACAGTGACGAGGTCGTCACCGCAGACGATTACCGCAATCGATACGCCTTGTATCGAAGTGACCCACTCCTTCGTGCTGCCCACGCCATGTGTCCATGGGTGATCATCTGGGACGACCACGAAGTCGACAACAACTACGCCGCTCTCGTGTCCCAAGACGCATCACCATCGGGGTCGTCGAGCGAGAGCGAATTTGCACGACGACGCGCTGACGCCTACCAGGTGTGGTGGGAGCACATGCCCGTCCGCATGAGTCCACCCGTCGACGAGAACCTCACGATCTATCGGAACCTCTCCTGGGGTTCTCTCGTCGACATTGCTGCCCTCGACGGTCGCCAGTATCGGGATGACCAGGCCTGCAACGATGTCGTGTTGCAGACAGTTCCTGCATGCGAAGAGGCGTCCATCGAGGATCGCTCGATGCTCGGCACCGCCCAGGAGCAGTGGGTCGTCGACACCTTGCGAGAGGGAACATCGATCTGGTCGGTGATCGCGAATCAAACGGTGATGACGGACATCCGCCTCGGCGATGCCATTCTCAATTACGACCAGTGGGACGGATATGCACCGAGCAGAGATCGGATATTGGGCGGCCTTCGAGATGCAGACCTCGCCAATCTCGTCGTTCTGACCGGCGATATTCACCTCGCTGGAGTCGGCGCACTGACCGCATCGAGGGATGCGTCAGAAGTGATCGGTGTCGAATTCGTGACGACGTCGATCTCCTCCAACGGCAATGTTCCCGAGGGCTACGAAGATCTCTTCATCGCACTGCCCACCATCGTCGACGCCGAAACACGACACCGCGGATACACGCTGCACAGAGTCACCTCCGAGGATTGGACCGCGGAGTATCGGATCGTCGAGGACGATTCCCGTGAGAATTCGCCTTCGAAGACTTGGAAGACCTTCAAGGTGCGGGCTGGATCCTCTGACGTCTCAGCTGTGTGAGTCCCGAGTCTCCGGTCTGACGCCGGCGTTCGGCCCACGTCCGGATGCCGCCGGCAATTCCCTGGGGATTGGCGATGCTCATCAGGATCAAGAACATGCCTCCAACGAAGACCTCCCATCGGCCGACGGCCCCGAAGAGGCGTCCGATCCCGAAGAACACGATGCCTGAGGTGGCCAGTGCACCCGCAGTCACCGCACCCGAGACGCTGGTGATGCCGCCGAGATACGCGAACGCGAGCGCGGTGAGGGAAGCCAAGGTGCCGTAGGACAGTTCGGACACGGAACCGAACCGGTACGCCACGAGCGTTCCGGCAATGCCGGCGATCCAAGCGGAGATCGCGAACATCGTCAACTTCACTCGCGTGACATCGATGCCGATCGCCGCTGCGGCTCGCTCGTTACCGCGCACAGCAAGCATCGTCCTGCCGGAATTCGAGCGACGCAGATTCACGACTGCGACAGCGACGATGACGACGACGGCCAACACGAACACGCCGAATACCGGCCTCGATGCCCTGGTTCCGAGCACCAAACCGAAATCCCATGAGCCCAGTTTCGGATTCGGCACTTTGGCGCCACCCGTGGACACGTCTCCGATCACTGCCGGATTCTTGAACACGAACTCTGCGATCGTCACCCCGCCAGCCAGAGTCACGATCGCCAGATTCGTTCCGCGAACCCTCAGTGCTGGGGTACCGATGATCACCCCCAACACCATCGCAGCAAGCGAAGCGAGAAGTGGGGCAGCGGGGAACGGAACTCCCGCCTGAGTCGCAAGCCTCGACAGAGTGAACCCTGCGATGCCGGCAAATGCCATGTGGCCGAGGGATGTCTGACCTCCGAAACCGGTGAGAACGACGAAGGACAGTGCGATGATCGTTGCGATCGATGTCGTCAGGATTGCCCCACGCCACAAAGGTCCCAGGGCGAACAGTCCGACCAGCGCGAGAACGATCGGAATCAGAAACGAGGCTGGCGTTGCGCGAGCCTGGGGGACGCGGGGCAAGGCCCAACCGCCAACGGCTCCACGCTCGGGGATTCGCTCACCCAACAGCATCATCGTGCAGATGATGATCAAGAAGGGGAGCCCTTCTCGCGCACCGTAATCGGGAAACCATGGAAAGTCGTTCTGCAATTTCGTGAATGCTGATTGGATCATCCCGATGGCGATTCCGGCTGCCACAGTGGGCCAGACCCTCGAAAATCTGCCGAGCAGACTCGCCCCGAGTCCGGGCACGAGAAACCCGAGGGAGAAGATCGTTGGACTCAACTGCAGCTGCGGTGACGCCAGGATCACCACGAACGCCACGACCACAGTCGAGAACACCCAGCCGATCGCAGCCAGTCGATCCGGCGAGTAGCCGAGAAGCACCGCGCCCCGCTCGTTCTCTGCAGACGCTCGAGTTGCCAAACCGACTCGTGTGAAGCGCCCCGCAGCCCAGAGCAGAGTCGCAACAGCGAGAGTGATGGCGACCAGAAGGAGGCCGTCACGGGGAACCGTGACATCGCCGAACAATGTCAGGGGCTCTCGAGGAAGTATCGGGCGAACCCTGATCGTCGCCGAGTCGACGAAACGACGTTCGGTGAGAGCGATCAGCGAGATGACGAGACCGACACTGGCAACGACCCGAGCGAGGGACGGAGCCGACCGAAGCTTTCGGAAGATGCCTGCATACGCAGCCAGTCCGAGAAGTGCCGCAGTGACCAGTGCGAGGAGAAGCGACCACGTATGTCCGATGTCGCTGCCGAAGTGATATCTGTCGGGAAGTCCGGGGATCGGAAAGGGATAGGACCCGCGTCGCAAGTCGGCATAGACGTACGCACTCCACATCGCCATTGCGCCGGCGGCAAAGTTGACGACGCCCGACGCCTGATATGTCACGACCAATCCGAGTCCGATGGCGCTGATGATGGCGCCGGCACCGCTTCCCAGAAGGAGGTAAAAGAGGTAATCGGACATCGGACAGGAAGCAGCCCGTCAGGGCAGATAGGTCTTGCTGTCGACGAGCCCCAGACCGTCGACAGGTCCGATGACTCCCCCACCCTTGTACTCGGCGAATGGGAACACGAACGAACACACAGCCGGATACGCCGCGACGACTCCGCATTCGAGAGGATTGTCGCTGCCGAAGAGGGTCAGACCGTTGCCACCCTTCATGTAGTCGTAGAGCGATCGACCCGTCACTTCGATTCCGCTGTCCAGCATCTTCTGTGTTGCCTCGACCAACGACATGTACATCAGATAACCCAAGCCGCCGAGACCGTAGGAAGCGGTGGTCAACTCACTCTCGTCGACACCGAGAACTGGAGCCAAGAGTCTGCGCTGGAGATTTCTCTCCGGAGTTGCGACATCTTCTGCAAGACCGGCGAACATCCAGCCCGTGGCGTCGTCGCCCACCTGATCGATCACATCCTTGTCGGCGCAGGCCGCGGTCGTGATCACCGGGATCTGGATGCCGAGGAGAGCTCGGCCGCGCATCGCGCCGATACAGCCCGCCTCGGCGTACAGGGAGACGATGACGTCAGGGTCGCTCGATGCCGCCTCTCGCATCAGTCCCTGATAACCAGCGTCGGTTTCATTGTCCCCACCCTTGACAGCGGTCCAGGTGATTCCTGCCTTGTCGAGGGCCGCCTGAAGCGATGCCGCTGTCGAATTCGAGCCGGGATTGTCGGCATGAATGATGCTCGCCGATGCAGCCTGGAAGTGCTCCTTGGCCACGGAGGCGATCGCAGCTTGGGACGTCACATTGCCTCCGGTGACGAACAAGGCGTCAGCGGTGTAGTCGGGAGCCAGGATCGGCAGAACTCCGATCACCGGAACATCGGCTGCCGCGTACGTCTTGTAGTCGGGAAAGAGGTCGAACCCGAGGAGAACAAGTTCTGCATTCTTTCCGACCAATTCCTGGGCGCATGCCTGTGATGTCTCCGGGGAGCCCTTGGCGATGCACGTTTCCAACGTGATCGGCCGATTGCCGAATCCCCCGTGCTCATTGGTGTAAGCCACTGCCGCTTCGATGAATCGGCGCATGTCCGGGAAGTCGAGACCGGGACTCCCCTCACTGTTGACAAGTCCGACGATCATCTCGGGACCAGTCGGCGGTCCGAGTTCATCCGAACTCACCGGCGCTGATTCCGCAACTTCGGGACCGGAGTCTCCCGGCAATTCGTTGCCTGACTCCTGCGAACCACCACCACATGCAACGGTGATCGACCCAGCAGCGATCGCATGGACGAGAGCCAATAGATACCGACGTGACTTCTTCATACGTTCCCCCCACGTCCCCCCGGACGTGAGGAGACTGTACCAATCGGTGTTGCACTCGCGTTCATTGGGACGATTGGCCTGCTGACGGACCGTCGGAAGATTCAACACACAATCCCCATATCCTGACGACGTGGCTCAACCTCGACGGACACTCGATCTGATCGACAAGTTGACGTTGCCCGCATTCGCCGTCACCATGATCTGGGAACATCGGGTCCTCGCCCGTCGTCAGAGGCGAGAACTCGAGGACGTGGATGCCCCGGCTCCGATC
>JBIIKC010000119.1:0-4987 GCA_044233375.1 Ilumatobacteraceae bacterium | reverse complement strand
CATGATCTGCGCCATCGCATGGCGCTTGTCAGCGTCGGCGAATGATTCCCTGTTGGCGATGACCTCCGTGTAGCTCACGAGCATCGTGTCGATGACGCGCAAGCCAGCAGCTCTGAGGGCACGGCCAGTTTCCGTGATGTCGACGATGCAGTCTGCGATGTCAGGAATCTTTGCTTCCGACGCCCCATAGGACAAGCGGACATCGGCATCGATCCCATGGCGAGAAAAGAAACGCCTGGTCAAACCGGGATACTCCGTACTCACCCGCACACCTTGAGGTAGGTCTGCGACTGACATGACCGGACTGTCCCCGGCAACTGCGACCACTACCTTCACCGGATCACTGGTTGCTTTGGAGTACCGAAGCTCGCCGAGACTTTCGACGTCACTTTCTGTCTCCTCGACCCAATCCCTTCCCGTGATTCCGAGATCGAACAGTCCCTCGCTCACATACTGGGGAATCTCCTGAGGTCGCAAAATACGAACTTCACTGATACGCGGGTCGTCGATGACGGCTTTGTAATCGACGGTCGATGATCTCCTGATCGGCAAATCGGCTGATTCGAAGAGTTCGAAGGTCGCACGTTCCAGAGACCCTTTCGGGACGACGAGTCGCAACACCCCCGAAACCCTATCGGTCTCGGCGCTGTCCATCGGCGAGGTCCCGGACGATCTCCGGACTCGAGCCACTTGTCATCACCGGTAACAACCCAGTGCTTCAGGTGTCCAGCACTTCGGGTCGTTCAGTGCGAGGTTTCGTGGTCTCCGAGGAGACGAACTGCATGGGGCAGCACATCGATCACAGCTTCGAGTTGTTCGACACATCCCTTCGGCGATCCAGGTGTATTGCAAATCAGCGCCTTTCCGCGGGTTCCCGCCACTCCTCTGGACAGACGTCCGAGTGGGCTGACCGCCCTCATCGCCTCGGCGATACCTGGAGCCTCACGTTCGATGATGAGACGGGTTCCTTCCGGGGTTTGATCGCGTGGGGCAAAGCCGGTTCCACCCGTCGTCACGATCAAGCCGGAAAAATCCTCGACCATCGATCGCAGAGCATCTGCCACAACTGTGGTTCCATCGGAGCACGTCCTGCGATCGATCACATCGAACCCGTGCGAAGTAAGGCAACGAACGAGAGCTTCACCGCTCGAGTCGATACGCGTACCAGCGACGACGCCATCGCTGACTGTCAGCACCTTTGCCGACAAGGGAGACGAATCGATGCTCATGAGGTGCGACGGTATCTCAGCACGACCATGCCGTCGGAGTCGATCCTGTGCGGAAGCACTCGGGCTCCGTGACCAAAGGGTTCCCAGTGTTCACCCAAAGCCGGGAGATCTCCGTCTCCCGCACTCGCAACCACCTCGAATCCTGAAGGCACCACGTGGTCGATGGACTCCTCGGCCGTGAGAGTGCACACGCTGTAGACCAACACCCCGCCTAGACGTACCAGCTTCGCTGACTCTTCGAGAATCGAAGCTTGTATCGACGCCAAATCGGCGATGTCGGATTGCTGAATCCGCCAACGAGCATCGGCTCGACGCCTCAGAACCCCAAGACCGGAACACGGCGCGTCGACCAGGACCCGATCTGCACAGTCATCGAGAAAGGGGAGGTGCCTCGCATCAGCAACGACAACTGCAAGAGGATGACGCGTCAAGTTCGAGTTGGCCGTTATGAGCCCCGCCCGCACCGGACTGATGTCGACTGCGATGACCGTTGCCCCGGTTGCTGCGAGTCCGGTGGCCTTGCCCCCTGGACCAGCACAGACATCGACGATCGTTTCGGCGGGACGAGCACCAACAGATGCAACAACTTCCTGACTGGAAACATCTTGGATGTACCCATCGAACCGCTTGCTCACCGGAGCGGGACGATTCATTGCCTCCAACGCCGCTGAGAGATCGCTTGATTCCATCTCCGAAATCAGTCTTTCGACGATCCAATTCGGATAACTCATTCTGACTGTGTCATTCGGCCACTGCATCGGCGTCGACGCAACGCGCCGCATAACTGCGTTGACGAAGCCACGGGAACGAAACGGCGCAACAGCAACCGTCTCATCGACCGCAGCGTGAACTGGCACTTCGGCGAACACGATTTGATACGCACCCAAGCGGAGGACTTGTCGCGTCGTGATGTCGGGCTCCTTTGCTATGAACCTGTCAACGACGGCATCACAAGCACGCTTCATTCGAGTCGTTCCATAGACGAGCATCGTGACGAAGGCTCGATCCTCCTGACTGAGACCCGAACGCTCGAGAATCGGCCCAAGTACCAAATTGGCGAATGCGCCATCTCTTTCGATTCGTACGAGCGCTTCGAGCGCAACTCCTCGCGCAGAAAGACGCTTCGAACTTGCGACTCGCGCTGATCGCGACCCTGAATCAGCCATGGTCGAAAGCTTCACCGACCTGCAAACGAGCTCCTCGAGCCCAATCCTTGGCATCGACTCGCGGTTTACCTTCTGGTTGGACTTCCAAGAGTTGCACCGAGCCACGTCCGCATCCGACCAAAACTCGATCCTCGTCCACCACGACCCGACCCTCATGAAGTGCAATCTCGAGAACTTCGAGCGAATGGATCTTGAAGCGGCGGGAGCGGAACGTACTCCACGCCCCTCCGATGCGAACACGACGAGACACCATGGCCGCCGACTCCGACCAATCGATGTGTCGTTCCGATGGCACGATCTTCGCTGCGTACGTAGCCTCACCGTGTTGAGGTTGCGCTCGAAAATCCCCCGTGCTCAATGCGTGGAGAAGAAGCTTGCTTCCCTCTGCCAAGAGTTGTGTGCGGATGTCTTGAGCCGTCGTCGAATCACCAATCTCCATTGTCGCCGACGAGATCACCGCTCCAGTGTCCAAACCTTCTTCCAGTTGCATCAAACACACGCCGGTCGTGTCATCTCCAGCGAGAATTGCTCGTTCGATCGGAGCAGCACCGCGCCACCTCGGGAGGAGCGACACATGGATGTTGACCATCGGAATTTCGGCGAGGACATGGGGCTTGATCAACGCCCCATATGCAACAACGACTCCGATATCGATCGGGTCCGAATGATGTTCGACAAGGAGACTCTCGACATCGTGCACGACGGGAATTCCATGCTTCTGCGCAAGCAGTTTCACGGGACTGCCAGTCAGATCGGATCCCCTGCCCCGTCGCTTGTCTGGACGCGTCACGACTAGTGCGACCTCGAATCGATTCTCGATCAGAGACGCAAGCACTCCAGCCGCGATCTCCGGTGTACCGAGAAAAGCAATCCTCCGAACGGGTGATGTCGGCAATGGCGCTACCTCGAACTCAGACGACACCACAACAACTCCACTCGCACCGAGCGACGAGAACTGGATTTGCTCGAGGAATCACTCCGCTTCGAGGCGAATTGCGGAACCAAGCGATACTCCCTGTTCCTTGATCTTGGCGTATTCAGCCATTGCTCGTACCCGCTGTTGCGGTTGCATCCGGTCGAACATCAGGACGCCGTTGAGATGATCGAGTTCGTGCTGGAAAAGTCGCGCCTCGAGTTCATCGGCCTCGATCTCGATCTCGTTTCCGTCGAGATCGACTCCTCGCATGAGTACCTTTTTCGGACGAGTCATTTCTACGAAGAGACCCGGAATGCTCAGACATCCTTCGTCGTAGACCCACTCACCCTCTGACTCGACAATCTTCGGATTGATGATGACTCGAGGATCGTCGTCCATGTCCCAGACGAAGATTTGACGCTGAATACCGACCTGAGGAGCCGCAAGCCCGATGCCCGAATCGCTGTCGTACAGCGTTTCGAACATTTCATCCACCATACGCACGACTTTGCCATTGATGTCCGCGACTTCAGCGGCACGTGTGACCAGAACCGGATCACCGAAAGTGCGGATCTCGTAACTCATACGTGAAAGGCTACCTACGTCATGACCACTCCTCCTGGCAGTCGGCCCGACCCGATGCATTCGCACTACTCCGATTCGACACCCTCTGCGACATCGGATCCAGGAGTCGTTCACGTTTCTCTCCCCGACCTCTCCTTCGAACTCGCAACCGATTCAGGTGTGTTCGGACGCAGGCGACTCGACCCGGGTACCAAGATTCTCCTTTTGGAGGCGCCAGCACTTCCCGAGCACGGAGAGTTCCTCGACCTCGGATGTGGTGTTGGACCAATTGCGATCACGATGGCGTTGCGTCGACCATCTGCTCGTGTCTGGGCAGTGGACATCAACGAACGCGCCCGACAACTCACCACCACCAATTCGGCAAGACTCGGGCTCGGAAATGTCGAAGTCCGTGGACCGACAGACGTGCCCGACGAGGTTCGATTCGACGTGATCTGGAGCAATCCCCCGATCAAGGTCGGCAAGAGGGCACTTCACGAAATACTCTCGACATGGATTCCACGGCTGACGGATGAGGGCCGAGCAATCTTGGTTGTCCACAAGAATCTCGGAAGTGATTCCTTGGCTGCGTGGATCGAATCGAGCGGTTGGGCAGTGCAACGGCTCGCGTCTCGTCAGGGATACCGATTGCTCGAGGTTCGACGATCCCGCTGACATCGACAGGAATGACGTCGACCATTCCGCGCCTTCGATACCGGACTTCACATCGAAACTGGATCGACCTCGATGCGAACCCCCGTGCGCACTGCGATGGGCAGCGATGCCCAGGCTTCACTCAATCTCTGATGATCGACTGCTCGAATGAGGACTTGTCCACTGCGCCGCGAGACCGCGAGGCCCTTCACGCCGGCGAGATTCTCCGCGCATCGATCAACTCCTTCTCCCTCGACGATCGCAAGGGCGCTGAATGGTGGCAACCCGAGTGTGCGCCGACGCTCGGTCTCGGCGTCCGTGAGAAGTGCCGCATCTCCTGCAATCGCCGCTCGTACGACGTCGTGGTCCGGGAGAGAAGTTTGAATCAGAATTCGACCCTTCCTACTGCGGGGTCCCACGAGACGCGCAGCCCGCACGAGAAGAGCCATCGCCTGCTC
>JBIIKC010000118.1:0-5012 GCA_044233375.1 Ilumatobacteraceae bacterium | reverse complement strand
ACGGTCACTTGAGCGAGTCCGGTGAAGAACCACAGTGCTCTCGTGCGCATCGCTTCGATCCGATGCGCACCCAGGGCCCACAGTCCAGCGAGGCCGTTGGCAATGATCACGAACCAGGCCCAGGACGTGTGGAGATCGAGCAACATCAGTGCATTCATGACTGGTCAGACGCTAGCGGTCGAGCGATGGGGCCGTACATCGAGCGGTGTTGACCGCATTCACATCACTCACCGCACGAGATGCCGCCGTACAGCACTGTGACTCGCCCGGAAGATTCCGTACTCGAGAGAGTCCCAGACAGGGTCCGCTCGATCTCGAAGCCGGCTCCGAAAATCTCATCGGAGAAGATCTCGACGGTGGGATGCAACCGGCGGAGATCGTCAACGGTGGAGCCGATCGTGATTCCTGTTTCGGTTTTCAAGCTCGGCGGGACCAAGGTGTTGCCAGACATCGGTCCGTACTTCCACGAAAAGAAATGGAGCCGCCCGTCCACCACCGTGCTCTCATCGCCGAACAGCAGGAGTAGATCTCCCCAGCGAACACCGCGCACCCGAGATCCTGGACACGAACCGAACGCCGAGTAGGAGTCGATGTATCCGCTGTCTTCCGTCGGCTCACCAAGTCGCTTCTTCATGTAAGTGATCACGCCTTCGGGGTCGACGCCGAAACGCACGTCGCCGATACCTCCGGACCACAACTCCAGATCTTCGACGCTCGCCACAGTGGTCGATGTCGACGAAGTACTGGAACTCGATGGTGCACTCGACGACGTCAGCGGAGCCAGGGTCGACGAGGTCGTGGTGGTCGTCTCAGAAGTCGGTAGCGGCTGAAGATCGTCGCTCGAGGAGCTTCCAAGTCCACATGATGACAGAACGGTCACAATGCACACCAGAGAACCGATGCCTGCCCGTCGGTATCGACGCTGCAGAGGGGGACGATCGAATCTGTATGGCACTTTCCCATTCTGCCCGATCAGCGAATCAAGGTGTTGGCTAGCCGCCCCCGTTCGACAATATGCAAACCACCAGATCCATCCACCTCGACAACCGTCACCGATGCGTTGTCGAGACTGTCGATCACAACAGAATCGTCACCGAGACACGCTCCGATCACGACGTTGATGGCAATGAAATGACTGAAGATCACCGTGTCCGTCTTCAGCCCGGAGACATACGTCACGATGTCACGACGGAATGCCCGGTACGTGTCATCGAGATCGGTCCATGAACCTCCCATGACGCCACGCAACCAGATGACCCGCTCCTCCATCGGAACGCCCTGAGGAGAAGGAATCTCCGCGACTCGTGGTTCGATCGCAATCGGTTGATCGACCCACAGGCGAGACAGTTCTGCTGCGGTTTCCCGGCACCGCCGCAGTGGACTCGACACGATCTCCATTCGATCGAGACGTGACAGCTGCTCTGCGGTCTCCATTGCTTGAAGTCGACCAGCATCGTCGAGGCCCGGATCTGGATCGGTGTCCCACCCAGCGGCAGCCCGTCCGTGGCGCACGAGATGCACACGCGCCACTCGATCTACCGAGGATGGCCGCCCAATCACATGAACCAACCAGGAGCGGCTCCGCCCGGCTTTCCCGGCTCGATGAACCATTCCGTCCCAAATGCCACAGCGAACAACTCGGAAGGCATTTGGAGAAAGATACTGCTGTCGGTGACTTGGCTCGCATGGCTGGCGATCGACGCCCTCTTTGCGTCGATGTACCGACTCACGTCGACAGCCATCGTGATGTCTTCTTCGAGAGTCCCGAATGGATTGCCATCGTCCGCTGGTGCATCAGGATCGAACTCTGCTTCCCCACTTGCACGGATCATCTCTGCCAAGCGCGACCGATTCATCGTCGACTCGAGAAGGCGAACCGACCGGCCTCGACCTTGCAAAATCTGCGCCGCTCGATGACCGACTCGATGCACCTGGATGTGATCGGGGTGACCGTAACCCCCGTGCCAGTCGTAACACGTGAGCACATCGGCACCGACCTCCTCGAGGATGTCCGCCAGTTGACTCGCCGCCTGATCCACATCGGCACTCATGAAGGCCTCGGGGTGTTGATTCTGCGGCCAGCCAGTCATACCGCTGTCGTGGTAGCCGAGCCAACGAACTTCTCTCGCTCCGAGCACACGCGCCGAGGCTTCGGTTTCCGAGCGCCGTCGATCGACGAGAGTCTCCGTTTGTGCAAGGTCGACTGGAGTCTCACCATGACGCCCATCGGTTGCCATCACGATCACGACTCCGTGTCCCTCATCGACGGCGCGAGCAATCGATCCTCCCGTGGCGATCGACTCGTCGTCGGGATGGGCGTGGAAGCAGACGAGTGTGCTCACGCGTCGACCACTGCACCCGCTGCGATCAAGGCGTCGATATCACCTGGAGCGAAGCCCCAGTCGGACAAAATCTCGCGCGAGTGCTCTCCCGGATGGGCAGGTGGACGTGAGATCTCCGCTTTCGTGCGCGAAAACCGAGGAGCCGGTGCCGGCTGCTTCATACCTGCAACTTCGACAATCATCTGTCGCTCGATGTTGTGCGGGTGCGCAGCTGCTTCGCTCATCGTCAGAACGGGCGCGAAGCAGACATCGGTTGCTTCCATGAGTGCACACCATTCGTCGCGACTCTTGGATCGGAAGACTCCTGCAAGTCGCTGCTTCAGAAGTGGCCACTTGGACTTGTCCATCTGATTCTTGAACTCGGCATCGTCTTCGAGCCCGGTGAGACGAAGAAGTTCGACATAGAACTGCGGCTCGATCGAGCCGATGGAGACATATTTTCCATCGGAACACTCGTATACGTCGTAGAAGTGCGCTCCGGTGTCGAGCAGATTCGTCCCTCGATTGTTTTCGTCGTGCAATCCCATCTGCGAGAAAGCCCAGAACATCGACATCAGTACAGAAGTTCCATCGACCATCGCAGCATCGACAACCTGACCTTTGCCGCTCTTGGAAGCTTCGAGCAGCGCACACACGACACCGAATGCCAAGAACATCCCTCCTCCACCGAAATCGCCAACCATGTTGATAGGCGGAACCGGCGCCTCGCCCGCGCGACCGAAGTGAGCCAAAGCCCCAGCGAGAGAGATGTAGTTGATGTCGTGCCCCGCGGCCTGCGCATACATTCCTGTCTGACCCCAGCCGGTCATTCGACCGAAGACGAGACGAGGGTTTCGACCCTGGCACACCTCTGGACCGACTCCGAGTCGCTCCATGACTCCCGGTCGGAACCCTTCGATGAGCGCGTCGGCAGAGTCGACCAGGTGCAGGAGAGTTTCGACTCCTTGCGGATTCTTCAAATCGATTGCGATGTTGCGACGGCCCCGTTGGAGGACGTCCTGCCCAGGAGCGGCGGGAGCAGGACCGCGAACCGCTTGGCTGCGTTCGACCCTGATCACTTCGGCTCCCATGTCCGCCAGCAACATTGCCGCAAACGGCCCGGGGCCGATTCCTGCGATCTCGATGACACGAAAACCTTGAAGTGGACCAGTCATGATCCGATCGTATTCAGCCAAGAAGGTTGGGACCTTATCCGTTCGAGACGAGATACGAAGCGTCAGCCAATGCCGCGTGTGCGGCAATTGCGCCCGTGATCATCGGCTGCAACGGCTCGGGTAAGTCGTGCCCCATATCGGCAAGCATCAGCAGTGAGGAGCCAGGCACGAGTTCCGCTGTACGTCGACCACCATCGGGCTGCAACAGCGTGTCGTCCGTGCCATGGACCACGAGAGTAGGCACACGCAACTCGCCCAGACCCTCTGCCCGCGATCCACTCGCGTAGATCGCCGCCAACTGACGGGCCGATCCCTCGGGATAGAAGGATCTGTCGAAGCCGCGCGCGGCATCCTCTCGGACCTGTCTCTCATCGAAGAACCGACGCGATTGCCAGACACGGGCATTGACACTGTTGTCGATGTACGCCTGGCGGTCGGCAGGGGGAGCCGCAAGCAGAACTTCTCCTGCTTCGGGAGTGGGTGATCCGTACTCGAGTTCACCCGTCATCGACATGATCGATGTGAGAGAGCGCACGCGCCTTGGATGTTCGATCGCCATGGTCTGAGCGATCATGCCACCCATCGATGCACCGACGACATGAGCGGCGTCGATTCCGAGGTGATCGAGAAGGCCGACCGCATCCAATGCCATATCGGACAGCGTGTACGGAACCGAAGGTAATTCCGAATCCGACAATCTCGCATGCATGACTGCATTCGGGTCGACAGAGACGCCATCGAGTTTGCCCGACAGTCCGCAGTCACGATTGTCGAATCGGATCACGTGAAAACCTTTTTCGACCAACCGAGAGCAGAATGCATCGGGCCAGACGATCATCTGGGCGGTGAAGCCCATGATGAGAAGCATCGGTGGGCCGAGGGGCGAACCCATCGTCTCGTACTCGATGTCGAGGGGACCAAAATTGGACTGAACCACTGCGCGCGCCACATCTCGACCTTAGCGACGCCATCACTCCCCCGAAAATGCGAGCCGATCCGACCCGCTACCGTGAAGACATGTCATCTGGAATGTTCCCCAACGTGAAGTTCGGAGTCCACACCGGCCTTCAACACACTTCGTACGACATCCTCGAGCCACTCTGGCGTCGTATAGACGAAATCGGGTTCGACTGGATCTCGATTTGGGACCACTTCTACGGTGCCACGGGAAAACCCGATGACGCAGCGTGTTACGAGGCGGTGGCGATGCATGCTGCCCTTGCCGCCTCGACATCGCGGGTCCGCGTCGGCTCACTCGTGTATTCGATCGGCTATCGCCACCCCGCAGTCCTCGCAAAGATGATCACCGCGATCGACCACATCTCGGGCGGGCGCGCAGATATGGGTCTCGGTGCGGGATGGGCACAAGTCGAATACGACGCATACGGCATCGAGTTTCCTCCGATCAAAGTGCGAATGAACCAACTCGAGGAGGCGGCTCGGTGCGTGCGCGGGCTCTTGCACGACGATGTGGCCGACTTCGAAGGTGAATGGTTCACTCTCAACCAAGCCCGCA
>JBIIKC010000117.1:0-5045 GCA_044233375.1 Ilumatobacteraceae bacterium | reverse complement strand
ATCCGAATCGAGCGTCGAAAAGGGGTTCGAATCGAAGATGTGCTTGTCGAGATACGCAGGAATCAGTCCAACTTCGACATCATCTCGACTCAGCCCGTATGTGAGTTGTGTGAGGTCATTCGTGCCAAAAGACAAGAACTCCGCATGATCAGCAATTCGGTCGGCAATCAGCGCAGCACGCGGCGTTTCGATCATTGCTCCGATCGATGGAGTCGGCAATTCGATCGGAGCTACGAGTCGCCACGTCTCTTCGACCCATGCTCGAGCAAGCGCCATCTCACGCTCATCGGAGACAAGCGGAATCATGATCTCTACCAGCGCCGGCGATCCCTCTCGGGCACACTCTCCGGCAGCCCGTGCGATCGCTCGAACCTGCATCTGATACAGGCCTTGTCGTACTACGGCCAGCCGAATTCCGCGCGTCCCGATCATCGGATTGCTCTCGTGCAAACGACGTATGGCAGCCAACAGCCGTCTACCGTCGCTGTCGAGTTCGTCGCGACCCTCCGCGACGACAATTGGCTCCATCGGAGGGAGGAACTCATGCAAGGGGGGGTCGAGCAGCCGCACTGTCACCGGCATACCGTTCATTGCACGGAAGAGTTGGACGAAGTCCGAGACCTGAGCCTCCTCCAGTGCCCCAAGAGCTTCCTCGGACTCGACAGAATCTTCCTCGGACAGAATGAAAGTTCGAATGAGCGGGAGACGATCTGCGGAAAGGAACATGTGCTCGGTCCGACACAGTCCGATTCCTTCCGCCCCGAGAGAACGCGCATGTAACGCGTCGTTTGCATTGTCCGCGTTCGCTCGGAACGTCACTCGACCAGAGGTCACACGTTGCGACCAGGCGTGGAGTTGACTGATCTCTTCGGGCGGTGCATCGAACGTGACGGTGAGCAAACCTTCATAGATGTGACCCGAAGTTCCGTCGATCGAGATCGTGTCCCCTGCCGCGTACGATCGACCAGCCATACGCACGATGTCACCGTCGATGACGACATCTGCGGCACCCACCACCGCGGGAATACCCCATCCTCGAGCGACCACCGCCGCATGACTCGCAACTCCGCCCCGGCTTGTCAAAATTCCGGCTGCAACCTGCATCCCGACCACGTCATCAGGGGTCGTTTCAGGGCGCACAAGAATCACTGATCGACCGGAATCCGCCGCAGCTATGGCATCCTCTGCTCTCAACACGATTTCGCCACTCGCAGCGCCGTGAGATGCTCCGATTCCTGTCGACACGACAACGGAACCCGGCCTCTCGACAAAACTCGAGTGACTCACAGCTCGGACGACGTCGAGATCGATCTGCATCAACACACGCGCCTTGTCCTGCGCTGTTCCACGAAGCGCAGCACGCACGGCGGCGACCAAGTCCTCCACGAATCCTCCCCCATCTCGACCGCCGTCCGACCGGTCGAATTCGCTGTCGGACGATCAAGCAACAATACTTGACATTTGACTAGAAAAGAACTCGGGTGTACCGTCCGTCCCAAGGGGCTTCGAACCGGAAAGGAATCCTCGTGACCTACTCATTCGCAAACGTCGCTGGCCGAGCTGCACTCGTCTCCAACGGGGCAATCTTCGACATCAACCGGATCAGCAACGGCACCTTGAGTTCTGACCCAATGAACCTCATCGACAAGGGCGATGATCTCTCTCGCCTGCAGGATCGACTCGGGGAGCACACTGCCGATGGACGGCTCGATGGATCGACTCTGGACGCGCCTGTGCCTCGCCCAGGCAAAATCTTCGGCATCGGATTGAACTACAGCGATCACGCTGCAGAAGGTGGTCTCGAAGTCCCCGACAATCCGCTCGTCTTTGCGAAGTTCCCCAACTGCATCACCGGTCCTTTTGCCAACATCGAACTTCGTAGTGATCGCTGCGATTACGAAGGAGAAGTCGTCGTCGTGATCGGGCGACGAGCCAAGGATGTTCCAGTCGACACGGCATGGGACTACATCTTCGGAATCACCGCCGGACAGGACATCTCCGATCGCGCCGTCCAGATGGCGAGCAAACCTCCTCACTTCGATCTCGGCAAGTCGTTCGACACATTTGGACCGATCGGCCCAGTCGTCGTCTCGCCCGACTCGCTCGACAACCGCGATGCGATCTCTGTTCGCACTGTCGTCAATGACGAAGTCCGTCAGGAGTCGAACACCGACAAGCTGATCTTCAGTATCCCAACTCTCGTTCACTACCTGTCTCGCATTACGACCCTCGATCCTGGAGACTTGATCTTCACCGGAACGCCTGCTGGCGTCGGCATGCCACAGAAGAAGTGGCTCGCAAATGGTGACGTGATCACGACAGAAGTTGGAGGAGTCGCTCGGACAGTCAACAAGTGTGTGCGAGTCAGCGACCACGAATTGCCCGTGCGCCGCAAGTCGGCTTGATGTAGAACTCTCGGTGAACGAATCATCGAACGTATGCGAGGTGAAGCCATGAATCGACCACCCACCGATCTTTCAGCTCCGTTGAAATGGGAAGCTCCAGGAGCTGGGCAATGGAACCTCGACCGTTCGCATGTCAATCGACCCGCTACTCCGATCAACCAATACATCCAATCGCGCAGCACTGTTCGCGGCAGCCGACTCGGTCTCTGCGAACTCGGAGCACCCCTCGACGGACTCGATTTCAGATTCGTCAATGGGCTCGTGTACTCACGCATTCGTCCATTGGTCAATCCCGACAAGGCTTCGACAAAGCTCCCACCGCTTCCCTTGCTCAAGTTGGCGATTCGACTTCACCCCGAAATGCGGCGCCGAGCTGCCATTGCAGAGCGGGTTCTCAAGGATCGCCCGTGGCGAACCGTTCTCGAGCAATGGCACGCACCAGGTGGCCTGCGCGACTCATACGAAGCTGCCAACCTCCGAATTCAAGACGTCGATCTTCCCGCGTTGTCCGATGAGAAGCTGGTCGAACATGTCCATGACACCATCGATCACGCACTCACGATGTGGGAAGCTCATTTTCGTCTTCACAGCCACGATCTCGGTCCGATCGGATTTCTCCTCGGTGCCGCGATCCGCTGGGGCCTGCCGACGTCGGATGTCATTCCACTCCTCGAAGGTGCCTCCCCCTCGACGTCCGAGGCGGAAAAGAAGTTGCGATCGATCCGCGAAGCTGTGAACAGTGCGGCTCCTGATGCCTCGTCTCTTGAGGACATTCGTGCAGTTTCTCCTGACTTGAGTGCACAAGTCGATGCATTTCTGCGGCTTCGAGGCCGGCTCGTCATTTCGCGCTACGACATCGATGGACTGACTCTGGCTGAATCATCAGATGTCCTCGCTTCCACCATCTTGTCGGCGCGCGATACGAGCTCACGACATTCACAATCGGAAAAGAACGTGCACAACCGTACATCTGCAGTCCGAGCTCGAATACCAGCATCGGACCAACCTCATTTCGACATGCTTCTCACAGAGGCTCGCACGGCGATGGACCTACGAGATGACAATGGTCCCCACACAGTCGAGTGGCCTCTCGGTCTCGTTCGCATGGCGCTCCTCGAGGTTGGATCCCGCATGGTCAGACGTGATTCGGCATTCGATGCCGCAGATGCTCTGGAGTTGACCGTGGACGAAGTCGAAGGATCGATTCTCGGTCGTGGACCTGGGCGCGAGGTGTTGCGCGCCCGACGCGAATGGCGACAGAAGATCGACGTCGAGGGTGCACCCCGACGACTCGGTCCGGAAGAACCACCCCCGCCCCTCGAAGTGTTGCCGGAATCGATGGCGAGGATCGCCGGTTTCGTGCAGGTCGTCATCTCCGAAGCCGGACTGGACGGCGAGATGAAAACGACGGGTCTGAACGGAGTCGGTATCGGAACAGAGATCTTCACAGGGCGTGCTCGGGTGGCGTCCACACCGGAAGAAGCTCTCACGCAGATGGAGCCTGGAGACGTGCTCGTGGTTCCCTGTACGACACCTGCTTTCAACATGGTGCTTTCGATGGCGGGTGCCGTGATCACAGCAGAGGGAGGCGCGCTCAGCCATGCGGCGGTACTCGCTCGCGAGCTCGGTATTCCCGCTGTCGTCGGTGTTCCCGATGCTCTCCAAGCGATCACGAATGGCGCAACCGTCCAAGTCGATCCGGTTGCAGGCACAGTTCGCCTCATCTGAAACGTGAACCTCGTTCGTCAAGTTTCCCTCGACGTCGGTGACGTCACGTTGCGAGCCCGTTACACCCCTGTACCCGAATCTCACAAACCCCTCCTGATTGCCATTCACGGAATCGGATACGACGCTCGCTATTTCGATGCAAAGGGAATGTCCGTCCACGAACGTGCCACTGCAGCTGGTTTCTCGATGCTTTCCATCACGCGACCCGGGTATCCAGCCACCGAAGAATCCGCCCTGACACAACCTACGTTTGCCGAGTCGGCGCACATCGTCTCGTCCGCGATCAACGAATTCTGGTCAGGGCACGATGGCGGCTGTCCGGGTGTCGTGCTGGTCGGCCATTCCGTCGGAGGTGCGATCACGATTCACATCGCTGCGCAGATGTCGATGGATACCAACAGGCACATCTGGCCCCTCCTAGGAATCGCAATTTCTGGCATCGGAAATCTTCCTTCACCTGCAGCCGTTGCTCGATTCGGATCCGCCCCTCGGAACATCGCCATGACCTTGCCATATTCGTTGGCTCGCGCAGCGTTCTATGGACCCCCAGAGTCACTGTTGGCGGTCTCGGACGATGTCTTCGAGAATCTGCTCGTACCATCTCCATCCGCAGATGCGGTCGAAGTCAACTCGACGTGGCAAGACGACTTTCCTGAATTGGCCCGATCGATCCACGTGCCCGTTCATGTGACCCTGGCGCAACTCGACCCGCTCTGGGAGGTCAACGAATCGCAGCTCGACGAAATGGCCGGTGAGTTCACCCATGCACCTTGGGTGGTGTCACAGATCGTTCCCGACACTGGACACAACATCGAACACCATCGAAGCGGTATCTCGTATTCCGACGAGGTGTTCGACTTCGCTTGGCGTTGTGCTCAGTCATCGGACAGTCTGGGCGATTGCTGATTGGGA
>JBIIKC010000195.1:0-3553 GCA_044233375.1 Ilumatobacteraceae bacterium | reverse complement strand
ATCCGGCAACAGTCGTCAACTTCGGAAAGAGGTGGACGTGCCAGTGGAACGAACCGTTGTGGTGATGGGGTGCAGTGTGGAAAACCAGGTTGAAGGCCACATCCTCGAACAGCTGGTTGAGATGGACCAGTGAGTCACGAATGGCACGTCCAACGCCGGCGAGCATCTCGTCGTTGGAGTCCGGCAGGTGCATGTCGTGGGACCGAGGGATGATCAGCATTTCGTAGGGAGAACCGCTCCACCACGGACAGACGACAACCGCTTCATCGGTCGCCAAGACCACACGCTCGCCCGAGACCAACTCGGCTTCGGCGGTCGTGCACAGAATGCAACCGCCTTCGAAACGGACGAAGGCTCGCTCTTCGTCGAGAATCTCGCCCGGAACGAACGGCAGACCGAGGAGTTGACCATGCGGATGCGACAGAGAGGCACCTGCCTCACGTCCGTGATTGACGATGGCTTGGGTGTAGCGAATGTTGTCCGTTCCGGCATGATCGAGAAGTCGATTCCTGAGAACGGTCATCATCTCGGCACACGTCTCATCGCTGAACGAGTCGATCCGATCCGTATGACTCGGTGTGAAGACGAAGACCTCATGTGTGCCACTGGCTTCGGCCATCACATGGACCGGGCCGAGATTGCGAACGGCGAGAGAGTCCTCTCCGTCGAAAGCTGGGTACAGATTCGGGATCACGCGCATGCGCCAGTTGTTCTCTGGTCCAACGGATTCGAGTACTCGCTGTGACGAATCTTCGTTACCCGGGCAGAAGGGACACGGACGGGAAGGTCCAGATTCGACAGTCGGAGTACGGGATGCGAAATCCGTCGGGCGCATGGCTCGTTCGGCGACAACGGTCACCCATCGTCCGGTGAGGGGGTTGAGGCGTAACTGGCTCACGGTGAGATCAGGATAGAAGATGGAACACCGGTTTACCGTTCATGATCGCGTGCCACGAAGCGAATAGACCGTCACATGGCTTGCGGAGTCGACGCCGAACGGGTCACGGTACATGTTCTCCCAGCGATGTCGAACGGCAAAGCCGGCAGTTGTCGCCATCGAATCGATCTCGTCGATGGTGCAATAGCGGATTCTCCACGGTCGGAGGCGCACGCCATGTGCTTGAGTGAACTCGACGAACTGACCCTCGACGATCTGTGACGCGGGGTCGTGAATGTCGACGGAAAGAACGACTCGGTCGGCCTCGAGAGAGCGGACACGAACCGTGTCACCTGCGGGTCGGGCGACATCGGGTAGAGCAGCTTCGATGACGAACACCCCGCCAGGGGAAAGGCGCTCGGCAACTTCGACGAACAAACGCTGCTGAGATTCGATCGAACCGAGGCTGAAGAAGGTGTTGTAGGCGATGAAGACGACGGGAAAGGTTCGAGATGGCAGGTCTTCAACCATGTCGCCGTGGATGATCTCGATCGATTCACCGTCCTTCAGACCCCGTTCGCGAGCATTCGCTCGCAATTTGTCCAACATGGCCGTGCTCGAGTCGATTCCGATGACTCGAGCACCGGTTTCGGCGAGTTCCAGTGCCAGGCGACCGGTGCCCACTCCCAATTCCAGAAATGGACCGTCTCCGCCGAGTTCGCGCAGTGTGGCGACCGTCTGTCCCACATCGCTGACGTTCCCGTACCACGTGTCGTACACATCGGCGAAAGCATCGCCATAGGACGAGGGTTCGAAACCTTTCATGAGCTCCGCCGTTCGAACGCGAGATGCGCTCTCGAGGGCCGAATCATCGATGGTTCGATCGTGTCGGTGACATCCGCTGAGCGAGGCCTCCGGCGAATCTCCACAGGTCGAACGGTACTCTGAACCCGTGCCCAGTCCAGTTGTCCCCCCCGATTCGGCCCACCCGCCGTTCGTGTACCTGGACCATGCAGCGACGACACCGATGCGCGCTGCTGCGGTGGCGGCGATGATGCCGTTTCTGACGGACCAGTTCGCCAACCCCTCCGGTTCCCACCGGTTTTCCCGCCTCGCTCGCCGAGCCCTCGACGAGGCACGTGAGATCGTTGCGGAGATCATCGGATGCAAGCCGGGTGAGGTCGTGTTCACGGGGTGCGGCTCGGAGAGCGACAATGCAGCGATCACCGGGATCGTGCGTCGTCGTGGGGGAACCGCAATTTGCTCAGCGGCAGAACATCATGCGGTTCTCCATTGTGTCGAACATCTCGGGGGACGAACCGTTTCGGTCGGAACGAACGGCGTCATCGACATCGACGATCTCCAGCGCGTCTTGCAGCAGGAGTCGTCATCGAACGGAGTCGCGAGCGTCGCCGTCATGGCAGTCAACAATGAAGTGGGATCGGTGACCGATCTGCAGGCAGTGTCCAAAGTGGTACGTCGTCTTGCTCCTGAAGCCGTACTTCACACCGATGCGGTTCAAGCAGTGTGTTGGCTCGACCTACGACAGATCTGGCCGTGTGTCGACACCATGGCACTCAGTGCCCACAAGTTCGGCGGACCGAAAGGCGTCGGAATTCTCGCCATCCGCGACGGAATCACGATCGATCCGATCATTCTCGGGGGAGGACAAGAGCGCGACCGCCGTAGTGGGACTCACAACCTTCCGGGAATCGTGGCGGCAGCCGAGGCGTTACGACTCACCGATGCGGAGCGAACCGTCGAGGTGGCCCGAATCGGAAACTTGCGAGACCGACTGTGCGCAGCTCTTTCACAGATCGAGGGAGCGCAACTGACGATCCCCGATGGTGGGGCAGTCCCCGGTGTCGTTCACATGTGTTTTCGCGGAATCGAAAGTGAAGCCCTCTTGTACCTTCTGGACGAAGCTGGGGTGTGCGCGTCAGCCGCATCGGCGTGCGCGAGTGGAGCAATGGAGCCTTCCCATGTTCTTGCAGCAATGGGTGTCGAACGTGAACGCTCGATGGGCGCTCTACGGCTGAGTCTCGGTCACACGACGACAGAGGACGACATCGATCGAGCTGCTGTAGCGGTTGTTGAAGCTGTCGGTCGCCTGCGTGCAATCGGATCAAGGTCGAAGGAAATTTCGTGAAAGTTCTCGTTGCGATGTCGGGCGGAGTCGATTCGTCTGTTGCCGCTGCAATCTTGCGCGATCAGGGTCACGACGTCGTGGGAGTGACGATGCGTCTCTGGGGCGGCGAGAGTGACACCGGCTGCTGCAGCGTCAGCGATGTCGACGACGCTCGGCGTGTGGCTCAGCAACTCGACATCGACCACTTGGTTTTCAACTTCACCGAGGACTTCCACTCGTCGGTCGTCGATCCTTACGTCGCCGATCACGTGCGGGGGATCACCCCGAACCCATGTATCGAGTGCAATCGGCACCTCAAGTTCGATCGGCTGCACGAGCGTGCGATGGCTCTCGGCTTCGATGCGATTGCGACAGGCCATCATGCTCGCATCGTCGAGATCGACGGTGAACGTCGACTGGCACGCGGACACGATCGCGACAAGGACCAGAGTTACGTCGTGCACATGCTCGATCAGGACCACTTGAATCGCACGCTCTTTCCCGTGGGCGACATGAACAAGTCCGATGTGCGTGAATACGCGCATCGA
>JBIIKC010000253.1:0-3032 GCA_044233375.1 Ilumatobacteraceae bacterium | reverse complement strand
CGATCGCAAGCGACAACGCAGCCTTCGACCACTTGAACTTGGCGTGACTCACCGTGGGGAAGTAGCAGGCCGTGCCCGGCTCGGGAGCTGTGATCGCACAGCCTTCAGCAGCCTTTTCTTCGGCCCGAGGAACGCGATCGAGAGAGGGGTTGAGGATCATCGCCTCACCTGGACCACTCGGGAGAACGGCATCGACGACAACCGCTTCGCCGCTCGGTTCCACGTACTTCTTGAACCGCTCCCAGCTCGATCCGAAAGGCGTCGCATTGGCAAGACCGGCAATGAGTGCCAACGACGCAAGGATCATCAGCGGCACGGTGATCAGCTTGCCGCTCTCGTGCGGACCGTGGTCGCCGTGATCTCCGCCGTGCGCATCCACGCCGTGACCCGCTTGCCCGTGATCGTCATGACCGTGATCGCTGGCATGTCCGTGATCGCTGGCATGGTCGTCTTCATGGTGCTCTCCGGCTGCTGCACCGCGCGGCTCACCGAAGAATGTGAGATACGTCGCTCGTGTCATGTACGCCGCAGTCAAGAAGGCTCCAGCAAGACCGACGATCATGAACGCGTCGTAACCGTTGTGCCCGACATTGTCGATGATCTCGTCCTTGGAGAAGAAGCCCGCCAATGGGAAGACACCGGCGAGTGCGAGCGTGGAAATGATCCACGTCGTCGCCGTGATCGGCATCTTCTTTGCGAGTCCTCCCATGTCCTTTTTCATGTCGAAGGAGTGGTGCGAGCCCGAGTGGCTGACCGATCCGGCTGCAAGGAACAGGCACGCCTTGAAGAACGCGTGCGTGAAGATGTGGAACACGGCTGGCAGCCACGCTCCGGCACCGAGCCCGAGCATCATGTAACCGAGCTGTGACACCGTCGAATAGGCGAGGACCTTCTTGATGTCGTTCTGAACGAAGGCCAACAACGCTGCAATCACGATGGTGATTCCGCCGATCAACACGATGAAGTTGAGGTTCGTGTCTCCGATCGACATGCCCTCCCAGAACACCGGGTAGACGCGAGCCACGAGGAAGACGCCGGCAACGACCATCGTGCTCGAGTGGAGCAGCGAACTGACCGGGGTCGGTCCGGCCATGGCGTCGGGCAGCCAGGTGTGCAACGGGAACTGGCCGCTCTTGCCGATACACGCCACGAACAGCGCAATGGCACCCCACGTGAGAGCACTCGAACTGGCTTCACCCGACAGGGCCCACGCCGACAGTCCGCTGATGTTGAAACCGCTGACTCCGAGGTTTTCCTGCGTCCAGCTGTTGGCGGAGAAGAACAGGATGCCGGTTCCGACGAGGAGACCCATGTCGCCCACTCGAACCGTGAAGAAAGCCTTCAGTGCGGCGCGGGCGTTGGCCTCCTCTTCCCACCAGTGTCCGATCAGCATGAACGAGCACAGGCCCATGATCTCCCAGCCGAGAATCAACTGGACCATGTTCGGAGCGAGAACCATCGACAACATGCCCGCTGAGAACAGCGTCAAGGCGGCGAAGAAATGCGTGTAGCGCCGATCTCCTCGCAGATATTCGAGCGAATAGATCTGCACGAGACTCGAAATGAAAGCGACAACGACGAGCAGAGTCAGTGCGAGTCCGTCGATGTGCTGGCCGATACCGAATTCGATCCCCCCGCTCTGCCACCACGTCCACTCGCGAATGATCGGTTCGACGAACGGCGATCCGTGTTTGACGGCTTCGGCTCCGTGCTCCATTGCCGAATGGGCGGCATCGTTGGCGCCGTTGACTCTCTGGATCCACTGCCATGCCGCACCGACGGACAGAACCAGCGATCCGAGCATCGAGATGACGCCGAGTTCGCTTCCCTTCTTCGGCAGTTGCTTGCCGAAGAAGATGATCAGAACGAATGCAACGGCTGGGATGATCGGGATCAGCCATGCGTGCTCGAGGAACCAACCCGAGGACAGCACGACGTTCTCCTTGGCGGCCTGGACCATGTAATCGACCATGACGATCAGCCCTTCATCTCGGAGAGATCGTCGAGAGCGATCGTGCGACGGTTGCGATAGATGAGCAGAACCATCGCGAGTCCGACGCCGACTTCAGCGGCGGCAATGGCGATGACGTAGAGAGCGAACGTGTTTCCGTCGACCGATCCGTTACGGACTGAGAAAGCAAGCAGGTTCAAGTTGACCGAGTTGAGGATCAGCTCGATCGACATCAACACCATCACTGCGTTCTTGCGGGCGAGGACGCCGTAGACGCCGATGGAGAACAGCACGGCTCCGAGAAGGAGAAACTGGGCAGTCAACATGAGATCTCTCAGTCCTTTCGCGCCAGGACGATCGCACCGATGACGGCGATGAGGAGGACGAATGACAGCGCCCAGAACGGGAGCAGATAGGGGCCGAAGATGTCGTCGCTGATCAGCTGCACGGGGACCTGACTCATCTCCCCCGGGTTGTCGATCAGCTTTTCGTCACCGAATCCATCGATGATGACCCACGCCATGACGCCGAACATCACGAGAGCAACCGGGATCCCCAGAGCCCAGTTCTTGTTGTTGAGGTCGCCTTCGGCTCCGATCCGTGCTCGGGTGAGCATGGTTCCGAAGAGGAACAGCACCATCACAGCGCCGACGTACACGAGCACCTGGGTGACAGCCACGAACTCAGCCGACAACAGCAGGTATTGAGCCGCAGCACCCGACAGGACGACGACCAGCCACAATGCTGCGTGGACCACGTTGCTCACGGTCACCACCCGCAGGGCTCCGACGATCATCAACAGCGAGATGATTCCGAACCCGATGTTCTGGGCGACGAGAAGATCGGCGGCAAGCACTACTTCTTCCCCTTCTTCTCAGCACCGGCTTCGAGACCCGGGGCCTCGGGAACCGTCTCCATCCATTCGCCGAGCTTGACCTTGTCGTGCAGCAGATCGGCGATGCGCGGTTCGGAGTACTCGTACTCCGGGCTCCAGAACAAAGCATCGAACGGACAGACCTCGACGCAAATTCCGCAATACATGCACAACGCGTAGTCGATGTCGAATCGGTCGAGTTTGTTC
>JBIIKC010000115.1:0-5116 GCA_044233375.1 Ilumatobacteraceae bacterium | reverse complement strand
TCGGGTCGCAGAGGTTGCCGGCGTGTCGGAGCGCTCCGTCTTTCGCTATTTCGACGACATGGAGGATCTTGCCTCAGCCGCTGTCGAACTGCAATGGGACCGAGTCAAGCCTCTGTACCTCGATCTCGACGCGGACGGTGACTTCGACACACGGGTCCAGTCGATCGTCAATCATCGAATCCGCCTCCACGAATCGATTGCCGGAGTGTTCAAGGTCGCAACGATGACGGCGATTCGCCGACCGACTGTCGCCCTCGCAGTCGAGCAGCGTCGCCAGTACTTGAGAAATCAGACTGCCCAACAGTTCGCAGTGGAAGTCGAAGGCTGCGACGACGCTCCCGTGCGTCGCATCATCATCGACCACATTTTGAGTCTCGAAAACATCGACTACCTGAAGAACAGCGCCGGCCTCTCACAAGCGAAGTTACGCGAGGTTCTCACGGCAGCCGTGAGGCTCGCCCTACGACCCTGATCGACGATTGAGATTCTCCGAAGAGTTGTCCCACTCCTCCACTGCGGTGGCGAACTTGCCCGGGGCAACAGGACGAGAGATCAAAAAACCTTGCGCGAAATCGCAGCCGAGGCGCCTGATGATGTCGTACTGCTCCCGGGTCTCCACTCCTTCGGCAATGACATTCAGACCGAGAGAGTGACCAACCTCCACGCTCGACCTCACAATCGGATCGGGATCGACCGCTCCTCCACGCAAACGCCGAACGAGAGCCCGATCGATCTTCAATTCGGTGAACGGAGCAACGAGGAGTCGCTCGTAATTGCTGGTGCCCGTCCCGAAATCGTCCACAGCCAACCGGAATCCAGCCAATCGAAGTCTCGTGAGAATCGACAATGACGGGGCGATCTCGATGATCGGGGACGACTCGGTGACCTCGAAGGTCCAATTCTCCGCCGGCGCACTCTCGAGCAAGATCTTCTGCGCACGGCGTGGAAGTTCCTCGTCGTCGAGATCCAGAACCGAGATGTTGAGCGAAACATCGTCGAGGCCGGACAAACTGCGGTAGCGAGCCCGGTCTCGAGTTGCCATGTGCATCACTGCACGCAACAGATCGGCATTCCTCCCTTCACGTTCGATGATCGAAACGAGAATTGCCGGCGAAACCTCACCATGCTCCTCGTGCTTCCACCGAACGAGCGCCTCAGCGCCGACAACTCGACCTGAGGCAGTCGACACCTTCGGCTGATATGCAAGGTAGAGATGCTCGGGATCCAGAAGTTCATCAGCGGTGATGACCACCTTTGGTCCGGTTGGATCGAGAGAGCGTGCCGTTACCTCGGACCACTCGAGCATTGCCGCTCTCAGAACATCGAGAGGCACAGGTTTCGCAAACGTTCCGAGAACACGCAGCTTGTGCATCTCGGCGATACGACCGGCTGAATCGATGAGGGATTGGTCGGCGCCACTCACCAGGATGAGAGGCAGACCCTTGTGTCGCGCCCCGAGGGCACTCATCATCTCGATACCGTCGACGAGGCCGAGCGAGAGATCGAGCACGACGAGGTCGAACTCGCCCTCGATCGCATTGCGGATCTCATCGGGCTCGCTCGCAGAGATCGCCGAAAATCCGGCCGACTCGGCTACGGCTCCGATCAAATCGCAAATCGCCTCCTCATCGTCGATGATCAGAACCCGCGGATTCCCAATCATGAAGACCGATCCTTCTTCCGATGACGCGTCGACTTCGACGCTCGGTCGCCCACATCGGCGGACTCCTCGGCGATCAAAGGAGAAAGCGCCGAGTACAGATCCTCGCGTGAAAACGGCTTTGCCAGGGTTCGCTCCCCCAACTCCTGTAGTTCGCGCATGCTCGTCGAGTATCCGGTCATGAACACCACTGCCATCTCGGGCACGATCGCGGTTCCGAGACGAGCGAGTTCGATTCCGTCGAGTTCCTCACCAAAATTCGCATCGGACACCAAGACATCGGGCTCGAACGATTCGATCAACTCGAGTGCCGCCTTCGGTGAGGTCGCGAAACGCGCATCGATCCCCATGTCTATGAGCCATGCAGCCACCATTTCTGCAAGATCTTGTTCGTCATCAGCCACGACGACGCGACGTCCTGATCGTCGTGCACTCACGACCTCAGCAGGAGTGGTGACTCCCGTATAACGGGGAAGAATCATCGACACTTTCGTACCCGAGCCGATCCGACTCTCGAGATAAGCGGTTCCGCCACTCTGTTTCGCGAACGCATACACCGTCGCAAGTCCGAGTCCTGTGCCACTACCTGGACTCTTCGTCGTAAAGAATGGTTCGAAGGCTCTGGCCACAACTTCCGGCGGCATTCCTGCTCCATCATCGGCAATCGACAACTCCACCATGTCGGAGTCCTCGTCCAACTTCGCCGTAATGCTCAACGTGCCATTGGGGCCCATCGCATCACGTGCGTTGAATGCCAAGTTCAAGATGCAACTCGACAATCGACCGGAGTCGAGCCTCAACTGCAGAGCAGGATCTGCTATGTCGACCTCGACACGTCGACCTGCACCAAGGGCCTGCCGGACGAGCGGCAAGATACCTTTCACAAGCTCAGCAAGTGTGACCGGGCTCTCCTCGAGAGGCTGACTTCGTGCTACAGCCAGAAGTGATTTCGTGATTTCGGCGCCTCGCTCGACTGCCGACATGGATCGTGAAACGAATTTCGACAACTTCTCGTCTCGAACCACCGACTCGTTCATCGCCATCAACTGCAAATTGCCGAGGGTGACGAACAAGAGGTTGTTGAAGTCGTGGGCGAGGCCACCGGCCAGAGCTCCGAGGGATTCCATGCGCTCGGACTGAGCAGATCTCATCGCGAGATTCCGCCGTTCGGTCGCGTCGACACTGTGAAGGAAACCCACCGGCTCGCCACCCGGACTGATCACCGGATAGGCGGACAGCTCGAGGATTCTCATGCGGCTCGACGGTGATGACGTGCCATCATCTCCGTCAACTGCATCCTCTGCAATCTCGATGCTTGCTTGCTGTCCTGCCAGTGCTTTGCGGAGAACATCCTCGACGAGGCGACGACGACCGCTGTCCTGGTCGAGTCCGAACAGTCGAAACACTTCGAGACCGGGGATCCGTTCTGCGAAGGTTTGGCGAACAGGTCGGTTCGCCGCCAGGACTCGAAATTCCGTGTCGAAGACGACCGATGATCCCGGAGTCGCATCCAACGCTGCCTCCAGCAGATTCTCGCGTCGACGACGCTCCTGGGACATCTTGAATTCAGCATTCGCCCCGAAAATCAAGACACCACCGAGAAGGATTCCGAGACCGGATTCGACACCGAGAATTGCTGCCATCGCAGTCCATTGCCCACCAAACGATCGAGTCGGCGACACTGCGATGGCCAACTCCTTGCCCCCGAAAGTCATCGAGCCGGCAAAAGCGCGAGTATCAGCCGGGTCGATGCTTGCGTCGGACCAAACAGCAACCGCAGGCGACTCAGCGAGGTCGAGGACGACGACACCGATGTCATCGAAGCGACCGATGACATCGGTTGTTGCTACCCGCACCAATTCTGGAAGGGAGAACGCAACAGTGAGGACGAGATTCCCACCGTCAGGCAACGCAACGAGATCGACTCTCTCGAGAATGAGCGAGTATTCCTCGTCGCTGACGACCGAACCGGTACCACTCAACAGGTCACGCGGGATTCCCTCGGAGAGAGTGCCATCATCGACCACGACCACAGAGGTCGACCCCAATGGACCTGCGCTCGTACCGAGCGCAGCTGCCACCGCCACATCGTTGCCTTCGAGGTAGGGAAGAATCACCTGCGCGAATGCGGAATCGTCGAAAGCCAAGATCGGAGCCAGACCTTCAGCTCGTGCTCGGAGTACGTCGGTCTCCCTCTCCCATTGCGCACTCAACGTCGCATGCACCGATCGAGCCAACACCTCGAGTCGATCATCGTCACGCTGTGCCCAGATCTGGCGGGTCACCTGAATTCCGACCAATGTGATCAGTACAACCATCAACGGGGCCAGGAGCTCAGAACCCGCAGATCGACCGCTCTTCCACCAATCCGATCCGCGGCGAGTCACCGCAATGGCTCCGAGGCAGGCAGTGATCGCCATTGCGAAGACGAGGTCGGTCCCAGAGGCCGACACCGATGCGTCTGTCACGGTCAGGAGCGATGATTCGAGTAACCCACCAGTCATCGCAAAAATCGCCGACCATCCGATGAAATGGAGAATTCGATGCGAGGGAAGTCGCGTGGTGACCTCCAGGTTCGTAGCGAGCAAGATTCGCGAGAGCGCCCATGCCTCCAAGGCCGCTAGCGAACCAATGATGAGCCAAGCGGAGACTGGCCAACCATGAGCGTCGAGGTACGTGCCGAGAACGAACTGACCTGAGAACACGCCGATCGTCGCGGCCATCGTGCGAGCAACAGACCGATCGATACTCAGGACCGCCGCCACTGCTATCGCAATCTTGACATCGGTCCAATCCCGAACGGTTGGCACACTCGATGCAAACGCAGCGGCAAACACCAATATCGGGCCAAGAACTGGCCGCTGACCGACTGACAGCCGATGTCGACGAGAAGCAGTATGTGAGGTCGGCAGCCCGTTCATGATTGAGTCATCACCGCTCGCGAATGTCGTTCACCCGTTGATCTCTTGAACAACTCGACTTCGACTGCAGAACTGAGCAGCCTCACGATGATCCGGTGATGTGATGATCGTACGCTGAGAAATCCTCCAACTGGGTTCATTCGACGGGCCGCCGATCAGCCACCCTCCTCTGGCCCGGCCCCCACTAGGATGACCTCGGTTCGGAACGCTGGTCGTCGGCGGTCCACAGACCGGGGAGTGGCGCAGCTTGGTAGCGTTCCTGCTTTGGGAGCAGGCGGTCGGGAGTTCAAATCTCCCCTCCCCGACACAGTTCTTCGGCTCGTTCTCCACGATGCCAAGTCTCGCGAGCCGGTACGCGAGAGTGTTCCATGACACTTCTTCAGCACCCGATTTCGACTCTCGACGGAACTCAGACCACCCTCGGTGATGTCGGGGCCAGGGTCATGCTTCTCGTCAACGTGGCGAGCAAGTGTGGACTCACGCCTCAGTACGCAGCACTCGAATCACTTCATGAACGTTTTGCGGGCGAAGGCTT
>JBIIKC010000114.1:0-5132 GCA_044233375.1 Ilumatobacteraceae bacterium | reverse complement strand
ATTGTGCTCGGGTCCGAGTGGTTCGAGGATGAAATGGTTGGTGGCGATTCCCTCCGGACCCTGTCTCCACATGAGTGAAACGCTATACGGGGAATCGTGACCGTTGTCGTTCGACGAGTTCGAGCAGGTTGTCGAATCCCCGTCGAATCCCTTCGCTGAGAATGTCGATGTCAGGGTTCGAGTCCCGGTCAGCAGAGACCCCGATGGCAAGTCGATCGTCATACGACCACACAGCAACCGTTGTGCGGACGAGGCCTCCGATCGGAGCCACGGGGTATGCGGCGATCATCCGATGGGGTCCGAGGAACAATGACGAATGGGGACCGGGCACGTTGGTGATGACTGTCTCGACGATGCGTTGGCGGAGAAAGACTCCTCGAGTGATTCGATCGGCGAGGAACCGCGGAACGTACTCGCCGATGTGCATCAACAGACCGGTTGCGTCGACTTCATGGGACTCCTTCAACTCGTTCAGTTGGTCGCTCACCCTTTCGAGAAGATGGCGAGGATCGTCTTCGTCGATCGGCAGTTGAGCATGAACATTTGCAACACGGTTTCCCAGCGAGCCGCGTTCGGTCGGTCGTCGAAGAGACACGGGAACCATTGCGGTGATCGATCGTTTCATCGTCGTCTCACCACGAGCGAGAAGGAGTTCGCGAAAACCATTCGTCACGGCGGTGATGACAACATCGTTGATCGTTCCCCCGAACGACTGTTGGATGGAGTGGACATCGGCGAGTGACACGTCGAGGTGTCTCCACGAACGTTTTGTTCCGATTCGTCCGACGAGTGACGTCGGCTGGTGGGGTTGGCGATACCAGAGACGCTTCGCCGCACTCACGACTTGTCGGATGTGTTGCATGGTTCGCAAAGGGTGTGTGAGCAACTTCGGAACCCCGAGAAGGCGTGTTGTCCATGTGCGCAATGCCGAGCGGATCGTGAACCAGAAAATCGCCCTCGACGTCGGCTCCGGCAGGGGAGTCCATGTCTCGGTTTCGATGAGTTCTTCACTTGGCCCATCGGTGAGGACGGCCCCCAGTAGGTCGCTACCGGCGATCCCGTCAACCATGCAATGGTGAATCTTGGTGATGATGGCCCATCGACCATCCTCGAGTCCGGTGACAAGACTGACGTTCCACAGCGGTCGACGGCGATCGAGGGGTGAGGAGAGTTCGTCAGCGACCAGGTCGTCGAAGTACGTCGATCGTCCATTCGGGAGGGAGAGTTCATGGACGTGCTGACTCAGGTCGAAGTGGACGTCGTCGATCCACACCGGTCGCGCCAGCGAACCGACACCGTTTCGCAGTCTTTGTCTGCATCGCGGCACGAGGGAGAGTCGTGACGAAAGAAACGACTGAAGTTGCTCGAGAGACGGGGGAGGACCTTCGAAAAAGGCAACCGAGCCGATCGCCATGGGGTTGCAATCGTTCTCGACCGCCAAGAACACTCCGTCCAGACTGCCGAGGCGTTGCAGCGCTCCGGAGGGGTGACGTCGGGAACGAATCAGGCGGCGTGGCATCACCACCTCCTGTCTACTCTGTCGGCCTCAGTGTACGACGGTCACGAGTTCGATCGACCCGGCGAACCGAAGGTGATCCGCACTTCGAGGATGTCAGCGCATCACTGACCGAAATTGCTGGTGGGCGAGAGACGCGAGAGTTTGGCGACAGCTTCTGCGCGTCCGTCGACTTCGAGAATGCGATAGATGGCAACTGTTTCCGCCCGAATCGTGCTGACGCTGAACGACAACTGGTCAGCGATCTCTCTGTTCGTGTACCCCTCGCTGATCAACTTGACAATGGTCTGCTGACGAGGCGACAAGAGCGAATCGGAAGAGTTCGACATCGGCGACGTCATCGTTGCTCTTTCGAGTTTGAGACGATGTTCTGCGATCTTTCTCAATGAACGAGTGTCGTCCATACCCTTTGCGGCGAGTTCTGCAGTTTCGAGAAGTCTCCATGTCTCGTCGGTGCGCCCCATGACGTCGAGGAGGAGTGCAAGCCAGAGCTCGACTGGACCATCGATCCACCAACCGTTGCTGTCGACTGAATAATGCCCCTGCCATGGGCTCAGGATCGCATGAATCTCCTCAGCAATCGATGGGTTTTCCAGTCGAAGTGAAACGTCTGCACACCGTGTGGCGAGAAGGAGGTAGCTGGATTCGAGGTCGAGTTGGCGCAGGGACTTTCGCATCATTCGCTCTGCAGTGGAGAGGTTCCCGACTTCAGCGTGCAGCAATGCAGCAACGGCGCGCCCGATCGGATTCACCAACGCGGGAGAATCCTCGGGAAGAAGATTCGTGTTTGTGAAGTCTGGATCTCGCAGAGAGACGACTGCTTCCCCGAGAAGCAGAAGGTCCGCGGCAAGCCATCCAGGTGATGAGACCGATTGGCCGATATCGCGGGCGCGCAATCTCCATTCTTCGGCTTCGTCCACGTTGCCTTCCATGTGTGCTGCGCCACACAACAACGTGTGTGCGCGCCAAATCAAACGCGGATTTCCGTTGCGTTCTGCAACCCAACGTGCAACCGAGAGAGCCTCGTCGTACAGGGGGCGGTCGCAGGACTCGACGGCATCGACGGCGAGCCATACTGCCGATTCGACTTGGTAAGTCGGCGATCGCATCTCTTGCGCAAGGTTCAACGACTCTCGAGAAACCTCTCGCCGTCTGTCCAGGTCTTTGGGAGATCGATGGGTTGTTCGCCACGCAAGATGTGCAAGCGCTCGCACGTCCGCGGACATCACGGCGGACTTTTCCAAAGCGCTGTCAGCCAAATCGTGAGCAACTCGTGGTCTCGTCACCCAGGCAACTTGTTGGTCGTCGACCGGGGCTACAGGGATCCTCATTTCGACCAATGATCGGGCTGCGAGAACTCGAACTTCATCGGCAGCGCACAGGTCCATCGAACTTGTGCGAGCGAGAAGTGCGATGGCCTTGCTGTCTCCGGCGTACCAGTCGACTGGCAGAGCGTATTGAATTGCGGCGGCAGCGACGAGTCCGCTATCGCCGCTGAATTCGGCCAAAGCCGCTGCGCGAGCCAGGGAATCTCGAGCTTCACTCACCTTCCCGAGTCCATCGAGTGCTGATGCGAGAGCACACATGCGCTCAGCCATGATGTCGAGTTCGCCGGAAATATCGAATTCGATTGCCATTTGGAACAGTGCGACAGCCGACGAGTAGTCGTGGAGGGAAAGACTCATGTGACCAGCGCGCTCGGACAGCTCGACGATTTCGTCGAGGGGGAGCAGTCCACCGAGCGCCTGTGCCCGCTCGACTTGATCGAGGAAATACTTCGGCCCTTCAGTCATCCACGCCCGGGCCGCCTTTGCGCGAATCGCTGCAAGTTGCTGGGGTGGAAGTTCGTCGAGTAGGGCAATCGCCAAGATTTGTTCGATCGACCCGTTTTCGTTGACGAGGCCGGCACTCCGGCAGGCATCCCAGGCCTCGCGAGCCTCCACAAGTGAGACCTCCGCAAAGCGGTGGATGCCCTCCACGGAGACCTTTCCTCCGGCAATGGCACACGCGAGAAGTAGGCGGCCTGGAGAAGTTCTGTCGGAGTGCTGACTTGGACCATCTGTCGAATGGAAGTCATGTGTCGAAACCCCCTCCAACTCCGCTCCTTTCCGTCAGCACACCCTTCGATCGTCGCTTCCAGGGTAAGCGTAGGGATGTATTCGGGCAGTCCACGCAAAAAATGCGCCTACTGAATGTCCAAATGGCTACATATCTGAACCCAAATGGACATTTCTGCGGTCATCGCGGCATGTCCATCTCCATCGACTTCTGTCCACCAATGACCGGAGGCCATCTCTCATCCCGCCTTAAGTTGGCCCGAGTTCAGGAGCGGCCCATGTGATGGTCTGCAGATTGATGGTGGGAGTAAGAGATGAAAACAGTCGGTTTCAGTGCGGCTTTGGCAAGTTCGATACTTGTCATGAATGTGGGGGGAGTTGCGCAGGCCGCAAGCCTTCCTTGGAGCGATGACAGTGATTTCAGGGTTAAGAACGGGGCTGTAGATGGGGATGGCTGTCCCGGCTCCGGTGGCCTCGCCTTTTATGACTACGTCAATAACGGTATCGAGCCAGGAGGTCTTGTTTCGGTCGATGGGACGGTGATTGGCGCTGGTGCGACCACGGTCGCTGTGACCAGCAGCGGAACCGACTCGATTGCGACTTATAGCGAAACAATCGGGACCCTCGGGGTCGAGATCAGCTATCGCTTCACTGACAACGATATCTCTCGGACTCTCGTCACGATCACCAACAACGGCGGCTCAGCACTCACTGCCCTTCCGGTGAGCATCCAAAACGTATTTGGAGACTACTTCGACATCTACCATGTCGATGGTGGATCGTGGCGGTCGAGTGGTAATTGGTTCGTCTCTGGTGATTCCAGAGGGTTCTACTCAGAGGTTTTCCATGCTCCCGATGGGCCGGGTTCCCCGGAATCAATGGCAAGTGTCACGAACTGCGCTGGATCGCCGTTGGACCCGACGTCGAACGACTCTGGAGACATGGTGTTCGGGTATCAAGTGGACATACCAGCAGGCGAATCTCGTCGTATTCTTGTGGTTCAAGGACTGTCGTATTCGGGGCGTGCCAACGCAATTGCCCCCACGCAACCTGAGGGCGTGGCCATGATCAAAGCCGCCGCGATCGCAAAGGCAGCTGCGTTCTATTCCGTCTCGCTGTCTCCAGGTAGCGGCATCCTCGGTGATCTCTCGGCAGAAGATGCTTGCACTGTTGTCAACTGGGATTTTGCTGGATGTGGTTCAGGGGGCGGTCAACCTTCCTACGACATCGACATCGACATCTCGAACTACACGCGTGAATCGGACCTCCCGGACACACTCTGATCAATCGAACGATCTGAGGGGTCGGTCCACGCTCAGTCGTGTGGGCCGACCCCTCTCGATCGGATCGACCTCCTAATCGTCGATCTTCGGCGTTGAGCGGGCGGGCAAGAACTTGAACGCGATGATCGCTCCCATGAATGCAATGACGGATACGACGAGACATGCCGTTCCGAAGCCGCTCATGAACGATTCGCTGACTGCCTCCATGACCTGTTCCTGAACTGCCGGTGGGCTGTTCTGAACCACTGAGTAGGCAGCGCCGACGGAGTCCTGGGC
>JBIIKC010000113.1:0-5134 GCA_044233375.1 Ilumatobacteraceae bacterium | reverse complement strand
CGCGCGTTACATCGCAGCAGCTGAAATCGGCGGGGGTGAATTCTTCTTGCCGGTCGTGCCAGAAGAGGTGGCGTCGTCGCTCCGAAATTTCGAATCGTGAGCGATCGCCCTCAGCCGATGAACGGCGCGAACGAAGGAGCCCGCTTGTCCAAGTACGACTGGACACCTTCTTGGAAGTCTGATCGTTGCAACGACTCGTTCATCATGCGGATCGACGTGGTCGTTGCCGCGTCTGCATCGACGGACCAGTCGCCGTAAACCTGCTTCTTCATGAGGGCCCAACTCGTCGGACAGCAGTTCAGCGCAAGATCTTCGGCATATGCCATGACATGCGACATCAACTCATCGGACGCAGCAACTCTATTGACGAGGCCCATGTTGGCGGCCTCCTCGGACGTGATGACTCGCCCCGACAACATGAGGTCGAGAGCTCGCGCCGTCCCGATCAACTTGGGAAGGATCCACGACGATCCGTATTCGGCTATCAATCCCCGACGACTGAATGCTGTCGTGATCTTGATGCCCGATGCCGCAAATCGCAGGTCGCAGAACAATGCCATCACCAGCCCGACACCAGCCACGGCCCCATTGATCGCCGCAATCACCGGCTTCGGATAGTCGATGAGATCGCTGAATCGACCGCTTCCTGTCGCGGAACCTGCACCAGCTGAAGGGTTGGCCCGGATCTGGTTGAGAGCATCCATGTCGGCCCCCGGACAGAACCCGCGTCCTGCTCCCGTGATCACGACAACACGAACATTCGGGTCGTGCCGGCATTCGTCCAAGCGAGCGAAGAATCTGGCCGACATTGCCCCACTCCAGGCATTCATGCGATCGGGATTGTTGAGGGTGATCAATGCAACGCCAGATGGCTGAACGTCGACGAGGACGAGGTCGGTGTCGGTCATGTCTCGACCGTAGTTGCTAGTCCGCAGCGATGTCGGATGCGTGCTCGATCGGGCGGCGCGCCTGAACAGCTCGAACAGCAAGGTATGCAATTCCCGCCACAATGAGCACGATTGCCATCCATTGATTCAAACGAAGACCTGCGCCCTCTTTCGTCGGGTCGATTCGCAGACCTTCGATCCACAACCTCCCAATGCCGTAGCCGAGGACGTAGACCGCCAAGAGACGTTCCGGATAGCGCTTGTTCTGCCACCGACGACCGATGACGACGAGAACCGCTGCGAGGGCAAGATTCCACAGCGATTCGTAGAGAAAGGTGGGATGAAAAAGTGTGTCAGGCATGTACCCAGCGGCCAGCGCTTTGACCGGATCGACCTCGAGACCCCAGGGCAGAGTTGTCGGCCCCCCGAACAGTTCCTGATTGAACCAGTTACCCCACCGACCAATTGCCTGTGCGACAGGAAGGGCTGGCGCCACGGCCCACAGTGCCATCGGAATCGGCATCGTCTGTCGCCGAATCATGACGATTCCGACCACGATCCCGAGAAGCATGCCCCCGGGGATTCCGAGGCCACCTTCCCAAACTTTGAAGATGTCGCCAGGTCGGTCCGAGAAACGGTCCCACTCAGTTGCCACGTGATAGAGGCGTGCACCGATGACACCCGCCGGCACGGCCCACAACGCAACGCTGGTCGCTTCGTCCGAACCACCGATTCCGGCTCGGGACAATCGCTTGCCCCAGATCCAGACTGCCACGAAGACTCCCACTGCAATCACGAGTCCGTAGGCCCGCAACTCGAGAGGTCCTATCTTGATCGAGCCACTCCCGGGACTCGGCAAAGACCCGAGTACGCCGACCAGATCGACGGATGCGAGCAACGAGAAACTCATTTCTTCGACATCGCATCGACGAACGTGACGGCTGCTTCGTTGATCAGATCTTTGTCGAAGTCTTGTGTTGCGACATGGAAACTCCGGTCCAGAAGAATGCGATCGACTTGTCCACCCCATTGCTCGGCGAGTTGGTCGCTCTGAACAGGATCGACCACGTGGTCGTTCCTGGATGTGATGAGGAGCATCGGAACCTTGCACGATCCGTACTTCGGAACCATCGGCTTGATTCCGTCCTCCACCATCGACACCAACGGCGCCAGCGGTGTCTCTGAATACGAACTCTCCTTGACACTCGGATCAGCGATATCGGAACCGATTCCATCGATCACGTTCGTTCCTTGTTCGAGCATCGAACGGATCATGGCCACCATCTCCTCGGCCTGAGGTTGAGCCGCCGGATTGATGCAGATGATTCCCGCCACTTCAGGATGATGGAGTGCGGTCCACAGTGTCAACGAGCCACCCATCGACAATCCCGCAACGACAACTTTGTCGACGCGACGTGCGAGCGTCTGGAATGTGTGTTCGACGTGAGTGCTCCAGTGATCCCAACGCGTGGGGATCATGTCGGAGACGTCTGTTCCATGTCCCGGAAGTCGAGGCAACTCGACGTGGTGGCCGGCTGCGGCCATGGCCTCGGCCAATCCCCTCATCGATGACGGATTACCGGTGAAGCCATGCAGGCAGAGGACTCCGATGGACGACTGTCCGATGTGGCTCCACGGCTCAGCGGCGGGGAGCACAGGGTGCTGATCGATGTGTGCGGTCACGCCCTACGTTCTACATGCCTGCGGGGTACGCGAGCCACATGCAATTCCTGCTGACACGAAGTCGGAATGCGAACCGCAACGTCGCCCGGGCAACAGCACTGATCTCACGGGGGAGATGGACGAGTGGGAAGTGGGCAGACTTCGTCGAAATGTCGCCGACCAACGCCCAATTCACTCTCGATCCGGCAAGACTGAGGGAAGATGAGACGAGGAAAAATCGAGGCCCATGACGTCCGACGTGCGAAGCCGATGAAACGTCGAGTCTTCGGGGAGGTCGACTCCCGGTCGGTGCAGCACCGCGACATCGATCGCGCCGCGTTTTTTGCCTTCGTTCCAGCTGTTGCAATTCTGCCCCTGTGGCTCGTCGCCATGCTCGTGTTCTGGCTGCCCATCAGTCTGTTCACGGACATCCCCGCTTGGTACGTCTTGGTCAGCTACCTGGCGGCGGGGTTCCTCCTGTTCATGCCGTGGGCACAGCGGCGTGTCCTCACGGCGCTCATCGGTGCTCGTCGGCCCACTGCTGCCGAGGCTTCGAAACTCCAGCCAGCATTCGACGAAGTGACTCAGTCCTGGCACATCAAGGGTCGCCATTACGTCGTGGGTGTCGTCGATGATGAGGACATCAACGCATATGCATGTGGCGGTCATCTCGTCGTCGTCACCAGTTATGCGGCGCAGAATCTTTCGCACAAGGAGCTCTGTGGCGTGCTCGCTCACGAGTTGTGCCACCATCTCGGCTCACACACGGTTGCCCTCACCATCAACCAGTGGCTGACAATGCCGATCTACTTGATTGCTCGACTGGGATACTTCATGAACAATGTCTCAGTTGCGGCAACACGTGCATTCGCAAGAAATTCGAGACTGGCGAATACTGCCGGCAATCTGATTGCCTACTTGTTCAGCGTGCTGTCTTGGATTTTCGCCTCGGGCTTTGCGGCCGCACAGTCATTGAACACCTGGGTTGGCCGCTCAGCGGAGTTCCAAGCGGATCAACGAGTCGTCCGGCTCGGCTACGGCAAGGAACTTGCCGCTGCACTTCGGCGCACCCAGCCGAGCAAGCAGGTGTCGAAAACTCATCCCCCGGCGAGAACCCGGATTGCTCGCATCGAAGCATCTCTGCGCCAGAAGTCCACAACGTCCTCACGCCGCTGACCGAAATGCTCGTCGAACTGGCTGGAGTTCATCTCTCGGGGACGAACTCAGTCAGTGCAGCCTCGACCTGGTCTGCGCTGACTGCCCCGAGATGACTCCACAAAATCGACCCATCTCGATCGAAGAGAACTGTCGCTGGCACAGTCCCGACATCGAGCGCAGTCAACAAATCGCCAACTGGATCGATCGCCACAGGGACTTCCAAGGACATCTCCTCGAGGTACTCGGTGATCCGCTGTGGATCGTCACCGACGTTGACCGCGAGAACGTCCACTCTCGCGTCTGTCATTGAAATCTTCTGAAGCTCCGGCAGCTCACGACGACAGGGCTGACACCAAACAGCCCACATTGACACCAACATCGGACGATCACCGATCTGTTCCGAGATCGATGTCGACGAGCCCGCCACAGATTCGAGCTCGACCTCGGATGGAGTCTCACTTCCCGAGCCCGATCCAGCACAAGCCGTCACGGAGCCGCCCGCACTGATCAGGACGAAGCAGAGAGCAGCCCTGCGAACTCGATGTTTCAGTCGACTCATGTCACCGTGATGGTCACCGTGTCGTGCCCGCCAACTGTGCACACGCCGAAGAAGTAACCGGGCTCGGTGAAGGTCATCTTCTGAAACTCCCCGGGTCGCACAGTGAACGGGCCAAAGGAGTGCACAGCCGAGTCTTCATTGAGAATCGTCACGGTGTCACCCACGGAGATCGTCAACTGCTCGGGCAACACATCTTCGACGAACACGCCCTTGTCAGCCTTCTCCTTGGATCCAGCCGGAACGACATAACTCCAGACGACACCCGATGGTGTCGCCGGCTGATCATTCGATCGATCCGCCAAGGCAAATACGATGGTAATGGCCACTGCAATCGGCACGAGAAAGGCCAAGGTGGCCATCACGATTCGAATCGGGCTTGCCTGAGGCATCGGAGTCGGAAATCCGTTGTTCGAACCGCCGGAGTCGAGCCCAGTTGCAGCGTCCATTGCCGTCTGTTGCGTCATGTCTGAATCAACCTTGCTCGATCAGGGTGCTTCGTCCCGAACTTCGACTGTTACAACCTGCGTGCCCGAATTCGCGAACGTCAGTGTCACATCGAAAGTCTGACCCTCCTCGAGGGGTGCTACGAGATCGAGCAACATGATGTGGTAGCCACCGGGCATCAACAACACGGTCTCACCCGCCGGAAGAACGATCGACGACACGGGACGCATGGTCATCTCCCCCGACATTCCGCCAACCATCGTGTCATCGGTCATGTCTCCCGACATGTCACCGGCCATCGTGTCCTCTGAGGTTTCTTCGCCTGCTTCACCGGGCATTGCCGAGTCGCCACCTGCCATGTCGGCTGCCAAGGTTTCGTGAATTTCCACTGTCCCGGCAACCGAAGCATCGACTGACGCGCTCA
>JBIIKC010000112.1:0-5141 GCA_044233375.1 Ilumatobacteraceae bacterium | reverse complement strand
CTGAACGAGAAATTCCGAATTCGAGAGGCCATCGGATGAGCACTCTCCAAACAGCGCTACGCAGGGAAAGCGGAACCCTCCTCAAAGTTGAGGATCTGGAGACCCATTTCGTGACGGCCGGCGGAATCGTCAAGGCTGTCGACGGTGTGTCCTTCACTCTGCAGCACGGTCAACGACTGGGAATCGTGGGCGAATCGGGTTGTGGAAAGACTGTGCTGTCTCGTTCGGTCATGGGACTGCTACCGCGACGAAATGTGATCCGAAATGGCTCCGTCTTCTTCGAAGAGCGCGAGTTGACTTCGATGAGTCTCCGAGAGCGACAGACCATCTGGGGTGCCGAGATGGCAATGATTTTCCAGGATCCGATGACATCGTTGAATCCGGTCATGAAGATCGGCAAGCAATTGTCCGAACCGTTGCGTATTCATCTCGGTTCCAGTCGGGAGAACGCCCGTCAGATCGTCTACAAGCTTCTTCAAGATGTAGGAATCCCGGAACCCGAGAAGCGTTTCGATCAGTATGCCCACGAGTTGTCGGGAGGTATGCGACAGCGTGTCATGATCGCCATGGCACTCGCTTGTGGGCCCTCCGTGCTCTTCGCCGATGAGCCAACGACTGCACTCGATGTCACCGTTCAAGCGCAGATCTTGGATTTGATCGAGTATCAGTGCAGGGAGCGCCAGATGGCGCTCGTGCTCGTCACCCACGATTTGGGTGTCGTTGCCGGACATACCGATCAGATCATCGTGATGTACGCCGGAAAGATCGTCGAGGTAGCTCCGACGTCGGTGCTGTTCACGAACATGAAGATGCCGTACACCGAAGCTCTGTTCCAAAGTATCCCGAAACTCGAGGACCCGAGTCATACCCGGCTCACCACGATCGGCGGTCGTCCGCCGAACCTGATTTCACCCCCTGATGGATGCCGTTTCAGTCCGCGTTGTCCGTACACGACAGACAAGTGCACCAAGGAGGAACCCGAACTGCAGAAGGTCGGCGTCGATCACTATTTCGCCTGTCATCATCCGGTGGGGTCCGATCGTTGGAAAGAAGTCCAGGTCACTTTGGGCCGGCGCACAGGAGGTCGATGATGGCTGGGAGTGGTCAAGCACACCTTCGAACGGAATCCCTACTGGCAGTTCGCGACCTGGTCGTCGAGTTTCCGGTCGGTCGCACAGGCTTGAAAGTGAACGCCGTGTCCGGCATTTCATTCGACGTGGCCAAAGGGGAAACCCTGGGCATCGTCGGAGAATCCGGCTGCGGCAAGAGCACGACCGGACGCGCCATCATGCAACTTCCTCGAGCCAAGAGCGGCGATGTCGTTTTCGATGGCCAGAACCTGATGGATTTGGACGACGAGGGTATTCGCCGACAGCGCGTACGCATCCAGATGATCTTTCAGGACCCGATTTCTTCACTCAATCCGCGTCGGAGTGTGCGCGATATCGTTCTCGAACCTCTGAAGATTTGGAAGGTCGGAACAAGCGAAGAGCGCCTGGAACGCGTCAACAAAGTTCTGGAGGATGTCGGGATCGATCCTGCAGTAGCGGCTGATCGGCGCCCGTACCAATTCAGCGGAGGCCAGTGCCAGCGAATCAGCATTGCTCGAGCCCTGGTACTCGAGCCTCAAGTGATCATCTGTGACGAACCGGTCTCGGCCCTCGACGTCAGCGTCCAGGCACAAGTTCTGAACCTGCTCGAAGATCTCAAGGCTCAGTACGGATTGACTCTCATCTTCATCGCCCACGACCTGGCGGTTGTCAAGAACATCAGTGATCGAGTTGCCGTGATGTACCTGGGCAAGATGTGTGAGATCGCCTCGAGCGACTCCCTGTACGAGTCCCCTGCTCATCCCTATACGAACGTTCTGCTCGAGTCGATTCCTGTTCCGGATCCGAAAGTCAAGTTTTCGGGCTCGACTGTCGTGGGTGAGCCTCCCTCACCAGTTCTTCCGCCTTCTGGTTGTCGGTTCAACCCACGTTGCCCCAACGTGCAGGATCGATGTCGGGTCGAAGAGCCGACACTTCGACCAGTCGGGAAGGACCATTTCGTGGCCTGTCACTTCCCCCTTCATGGCGGCGAAGCGCCGGTGACTGTTTCGACCCCATCATCGACGTGATCTGCGTATCGATTCGATCCACTCACTGATAGCGATACACGGGAACCCGTTTTTCCATGAAGGCCTGCATCGACTCCCGTGCGTCGGCAGTGTGACTCGAAAGAATCTGCTGCCGGTTTTCGAGGTCGATCGCCGATTGAAGGGCTGGGATTTCGAGCGAGGTCCACATCGCCTCTTTTGTCAGAGCAATGCCGAATGGCGTGTTGCGAATCACTTCCTGCGCTTTGGAGAAGGCGACCTTCAGCAGGTTCTCTGGCTCGGTTACATCGACGACGAGACCGATACGCAATGCCTCCTCGGCATCGAAAATCCGTCCTGTGAGCATCAACTCCTGAGCCCGTGCCATTCCGACGATTCTGGGGAGGAGCCACGATGTACCGATATCGCAGGCAGAGAAGCCGACCCGAACGAATGCAACGTTGAACTTCGAGGATGTCGACGCAATTCGAATGTCGCTTCCGAGCACCAGAGCCAAGCCCCCGCCAGCAGCTGCTCCGTTGACTGCTGTGATCACCGGCTGAGGAAGAGAACGCAATCTCGCAATGAGACTCGCAATGTGTTTCTGCACTTGAAATGAAGCCTGAGTCGGTCCCATTTCCTCGGAATGCGGAGCCGACCCATAACCCTGGAGGTCGAGCCCTGCACAAAACCCCTTGCCGCTCCCGGTCAGTACCACGACACGGCACGACCGATCGACAGCGATCGTTGCCAGAGTCGAATGCAACTCTTCGACCAATTCCGATGTCATGGCATTGAGACGATTCGGTCTGTTCAGCGTCAGGAGTGCCACTCCTTCGACCGGACGTTCGACGAGAAGAACATTTCCTTCCACCGTCGATCCGCCTGTGACATCGATGCGATCCTGAGACATACCCTCGATCCTTTGCAGTTTCTGCGCCGCCGATCGGCAATCTCCGACGATGAGCACGCGTGCCGAGTCGTCCCGTTGGAGCCGAAGGGTGCGTGTTACCGTTGAGCGGTGTCTGTGACGGTTGTTCCCCCCGAAACCATAGTTCCCAGTACAGCGGCATGACGATGCTCGAAATGTCTGGCCTCGAGCGTTCCACGATTTGGAAACGTGCGTTGCGACACGGACTCTTCGCTTATGTTCTTTCGCGTTTCGCAGTCTTTCTCGGCGCAGCGATAGTTGCAGCCGAGATGAAGGCAGATGACAACCGTCTGAAGGAGAGCATGATCTGGGGCCTGACGACTCGCCCAGATCCTCACGCGAGATCTCTGTCCACACCCCGTTCGGCAACATCGATGATTCTCGATGTGCTCACCTCATGGGACGGCATCTGGTACATGCGGATCGTCAGATTCGGATATCCCGGATATGTTCCCGACTCCATCACCTATGACGACACTCAATCTCGTGTTGCATTCTTTCCCGCCTTCCCCTACGCCGTCCGTTTTCTTGATCGGATCCTGCCTGGCGGAGACACCTTCGCTGCACTGTTCCTCAACATCGCCCTCGGGGTTGTCTTCATTCTTCTCATCGGGTTGCTCACACGAGAATGGTTCGGTGTCGAACATGCTCAGCGGGCAATGGTTTTGACAGCCATATTCCCGGGAAGTTTCGTTTTGTCGTTCGCGTACAGTGAAGCGCTGTTGCTCGTCCTTGCAGCGTTGTGTCTACTCTTCTTGCACAGACAGAACTGGTTGGCGGCAGGGCTGACCGCTGTGCTTGCGACCGCAGCACGTCCGAATGGGGTTGCAGTAGCAGTTGCATGTGCAGTCGCGGCTTTCATCGCAGTTCGTCAAACGCGCAGTTTGAGACCCCTCCTTGCCCCAGTTCTCGCTCCATTCGGATTCATTGCCTTTCAATACCTCATCGACGCCCATACGGGCGAGCGACGAGTCTGGTTTCGCGTGCAGGCCGAAGCCTGGGACGAAGGGGCGAGCTTCGGCTTCACTGCAATCCGAAGAACACTCGAAGCATTCACGCAGCCCCTCACCTCTCCTACGGATCTGATCACAGCAGCTTCGTTCGTCGCCACAATCTTCCTGCTGTACTTGGCATGGCGATATCACCATCTGCCGCTTCCCGCTGCTGCGTACAGCGCGGTCATCATCGCCTTGATGCTCGTGCCAGCAACAGTGACAGCCCGTCCTCGCTTCCTCTTCACAGCGTTTCCTCTTCTGATTTCCTGTGCAGTGTGGCTCGATCACCCGCGTCGCCGGGAGTGGTGGCCCTACCTCGTCGGACTTTGCTTCGCTGGTCTCACCGCATTGACTGGTGTCTACGGGGTCTACGGAGCCATACCTTGAAAAGTTGGCAACGACTGTCGAAGTCGACGATTCACCAACTCGTTCTCATCTCCACCGCCTTCGTTGCGTGCGTGTCTTCGTATCCCGGAGAGGTACCGGCAGACACCAAGTTGTACCTCTATACGAATCCTTTGAGACTGATCTCCGATTCGATCTGGACGTGGGATTTTCGAAACTTCGGCGGATGGGTTCCACACCAAAATGTCGGGTATCTCTGGCCGAGTGGTCCCTTCTTTGCAATCTTCGAGGTGCTGTCTGTTCCGGATTGGCTCGCCCATCGCTTGTGGATCGCGACGTTGTTCTGTATCGCAGGAGTCGGCTCCTATCGACTTGCACGACATATCGGGCTGTCCGTGTCCGGTGCATTTCTCGTAGGAGCGGCATATCAGTTCTCTCCTTACGTCCTGCCCTACATTTCCCGCACCTCGGCCCTGCTCATTCCCTGGAGTCTCCTGCCTTGGCTGATCGTGGTCTCCCTCCGATACTCGAAGGACCTCAGGACGCGGGATCTTGCGCTGTTCGCAGTTCTCATCGCCTCATCGGGAGGCCTCAATGCCACCGCTCTGATGATGATCGCCCCCGCCCCTGTGATCTGGATGGTTCACCTGTACCGAAGGGGAACCATCCCCGGACGGCGTCTGGTTTCAGCGAGCTGGCGTCTCGGAGTCGTGTCGATATTGGTGAGTACGTGGTGGCTGGCTGGCCTCTTCGTACAGGGTCGCTATGGAGCCGACGTTCTTGCGTACAGCGA
>JBIIKC010000111.1:0-5156 GCA_044233375.1 Ilumatobacteraceae bacterium | reverse complement strand
TGCCTCGCCACCCATGGACTTGATCTCCTGAACCACCTGTTCTGCCGGCGAGAGATCTCCACCACTGCCGTCGACGTTTCCGCCGAGATCGTTGACGACGACCTTGGCACCTTGAGCAGCCAAACTCAACGCGTGCTCTCGACCGATGCCGCGTCCCGCCCCGGTCACGATGGCAACTCTTCCCTCACACAAACGGGCCACGGTCCGTCCTCCTCGTCCTGTCTCAAGTCACGCGTTCGATGACGCTCCGATGGGCATGATCCTAGAGAAATCGTTCACTCCGCCCCCAGTCCGCACGAGCGATGGGGTTCCCTAGCCTGATGCCGTGGCGAATCAACAGGACTCGATAACCCCGTCGATGTGTTCACGATCCGGGAGTTCACGACCTGGGAACTCCCAATCGGTAATCGTCGTCGGAGCGGGTCCGGCTGGAGTTGCCGCAGCCATCACACTCGTCGACAACGGCATCGAAACGACGCTGATCGACAAGGCCACATTTCCACGCGACAAGTGCTGTGGCGACGGTCTGACCACCCTCGCTCTGCGCGAACTCGAACTTCTCGGACTCGACCCAGCCACTGTGAGCAACTGGTCCGAAATCCGCGAGGCTTGGCTTCGCTCGCCGTCCGGTCGCACGTTGTGCCTCCCCTTTCCCCCAACTGGCCTCTTTGCGGCAATTGCGCCGCGTCGAGATCTCGATTCCGCACTCGTCGACCTCGCCCGACATCGAGGCGTTCAGGTACTCGAAGGCGTGACGTTCACCGAAGTGACCCAGGACCCCCATGGTGTCCATCTGACTGCAACACGTGAAGGCAACACGATCGAACTGGACTCCAAATGGCTCATTGCTGCCGATGGAATGTGGAGCCCGGTGCGAAAGAGCCTCGGCCTGACCCCCTCGAACTATCTCGGCGAGTGGCACGCATTTCGACAGTACGCGTCGAACGTCACCGGTCCTGCTCGCGAACAACTCATCGTCTGGTTCGAACAGGACCTCCTACCTGGATACGCATGGAGTTTTCCTCTGCCAGGTGGGCGCGTCAACATCGGTATCGGTGTGCTGCGCGATGGTTCACGTCGCATCCAAGACATGGCCGGGGTCTGGCGCGATTTTCTCGATCGGCCACACATTCGAGCATCACTCGGCGAGGAAGCTGTCCTCGAAGATCGACATACTGCGTGGCCGATCCCGGCGCGAATCGATTCTGCAACAACTGGCTCCGGTCGAGTTCTCTTCACGGGCGACGCCGTCATGGCATGCGACACTCTCACGGGCGAGGGCATCGGACAGGCACTCATGACTGGACGGCTTGCCGGCGAAGCCATTGCCGCGGCACGCGGTTCGAATGAGCGGGAATCCCGCAGAGTACGTCGTACCTACCGCAGGAGCATCCGCCGTCATCTCGTTGCCGACCATCGCATGTCGAAGGTGCTGTCTCGTATTCTCTCCCACGAGCGTGGCGCCCGAGGAGCGATCGCAATTGTGGCCCGTACCGGCACGTGGGGCCGGACCCACTTCGCCCGATGGATGTTCGAAGATGAGCCCCGAGCCATTGCACTGACCCCCCATCGTTGGCATCGCAAACTACTTCGTTCACCGGGCGCCTACCGGCTGTCGGCTACGTTCGATTCATGCGCACTCGACTGACCGAACTCCTCGACATAGAGCATCCGATCATGCTCGCCGGAATGGGCGGAATCTCGTATTCGGATCTTGTGGCAGCCGTCAGTGAAGCTGGAGGAATCGGCACGTTCGGTGCGGCACCGATGCGCCCCGGTCAACTCGATGCAGAAATCGAGCGCGTGAAGACTCTGACGGCCAAGCCGTTCGGAGTCGACTTGTTGACCGCCGTGCCGTCCCAACTCGAACGGGACGTCCAGAGCATCATCAACGGTGGGGCCCGCATCTTCGTCGCCGGTCTCGGAGTTCCCCGAGAGATCATCGATGTCCTTCACCAGAACAACATCCTCGTCGGATCGATGTGCGGCAAGGTGCGTCATGCGCAGGACGCAGTCGCCAGTGGTTGCGACTTCGTCGTTGCGCAGGGAACCGAAGGTGGCGGACACACGGGCACCGTGGCAACGATGGCGCTGGTTCCCCAGGTCGTCGATGCGGTCGGCGACCAGGTTCCCGTCGTTGCGGCTGGAGGCCTCTTCGACGGTCGCGGACTTGCGGCATCGATTGCGCTCGGCGCGGACGGGGTGTGGATGGGAACCCGATTCATCGCCACACCGGAAGCTCACGCTCCGAACGCATACAAGCAGAGGCTGATCGAGATCCCTGAAGATGGAACAGTCGTGTCACGTGCCTATACAGGCAAGACATGCCGAGTTGTGCGAACGGACTGGACCCAGCAGTTCGAAGAGCACCCCGAAAATCTCAAGAAGTTCCCGGAACAAGTCCTCGTTTCGATTCAATCCGGGGCGAACCACATGGGCGATCCTCCGGAAACCGAAATCGATGTGACACGCGAATTCATGCCCGCTGGACAAGGTGTGGGTGCCATTCACGAACTGATTCCCGCAGGAGAACTCGTCCGAAGAATCCTCGCAGAAGCCGAAATCGCGATGGATGCCATCCAGCGCGTGCGCCGCTGATCGCCGACTCTGCGTCACGCCATGTGGAACATGCTGAGGTCGAATCACGACATTCGACGCGTCTTCATTGCCCAAGTCATCTCGTACATGGGTGACTGGTTCAGCTTTGTCGCCCTCGTCGGGCTCGTCGACGATCTCACGGGATCGAGTTTCCTCGTATCACTCGTGATGGTCGCATTCTCCTTGCCCTCCTTCCTCGCGTCACCAATTGCCGGCCCGATGGTCGACCGTTTCGACCGACAGCGAATTCTCATCATCGTCTCGATGATCCAAGCCATTTCGGCTCTCGGGCTGCTCCTCGTTGGGGAAGGCACTGTTTGGCTCGCCTTCATCTGTCTCAGTTCGGTCTCTGCCCTTGCGGCCGTTGTGAAACCGGCCACCGAGGCAGCCATCCCGAGTCTTGCCCGTGACCGAGAGGAGATTGCGAAGGCCAACTCACTTCTCGGTTCGACTTGGGGAGTGATGTTGGCGGTTGGAGCGGCAATCGGTGGAGTGTTCTCTTCCACTTTCGGTCGCGATGCCGCCTTCATCGCCAATGCAGTCTCCTTTGCGGCCTCTGGCGCGGTCTTTGCGATGATTCGACGACCGATGCAGGACGAACGCCGGCACTCATCGACCCGAATGCGACCGATCGCCGACATGTCCGAAGCGCTCGGCCACGCACGTCGAGATCCGGTTCTCCTCGCACTCATGTTGTCGAAGACCACATTTGCGATCGGTGCAGGGGTCGTGAGCCAACTCGCAGTACTCGCATCGGATGTCTTCGGTGGTGGTGACGCATCTCGGGGCATGTTGATCGGTGCCCGCGGCGTCGGATCCGGTTTGGGTCCCCTCATCGCAGCGCGGTACACGGGAGGTGAACTCTCACGAGTTCTCCATGTCTGTGGAATCGCTGGCCTCGTCTTCAGCGGCAGTTACCTGATCGGTGCGTGGATGCCCGTGCTCGCCCTGACAGCGATCTTCATCACCATCGCCCATCTCGGCGGCGGAGCACAATGGACACTCAGCACGTACGGCCTCCAAATTCGTGCACCCGATGCGGTGCGCGGTCGCATTCTTGCTGGTGACTTCGCGCTCGTGACCTTGACTCTGTCGATCACGAGCGCGCTTGCCGGAGTCGTATCAGAGGTTTTCGGCGTCCGCCAAGCAATCAGCGCATTCGCCCTCGCGGCCGCTGCGGCAAGTTTGGTCTATGTCAGCGCGACGCGAAGTCTGCGCACTCGGCTGCAGCCTCCGATACCCGCTGAGCCCGCACATCATTCGCCAAGTTCTTCGCCATCTGGTTCATGACGTAGGCAACCGCAAGTTCACGCTCAGGGTGGGCGAACGCAACCGATCCTCCCGCTCCCGGATGACCGTACGCACCAGGACCCGAATAAGGAGAGAACGGTCCGTGGGTCATGAAACCCATACCGAATGTTGTCGGCATGATGAGACATGCATCGGGTTCACCCACCGGCGTCACCGTGTTGCGCACGGTCTCGACTGTGTCCGAAGCGAGAAGTCGAACGCCGTCGACGGAACCGAGTGTCGCCGAATAGATGCGAGCGAGTGACCGGGCATTGGTAATGGCGTTGGCGGCGGGAATCTCCGCTGCATGAACGTCACGGCGATTGAAGGCGCCATCGACGGAGAAAGCGCCATTCAGACTGAGCGCTTGGCCACCCGGCGAATTGGGTCCGAGGAATTGCTCCATCATCGCTTTGATTGCCGGATCGGCGATGTCGTCCGCTCCCGTGTCGAGGCTTCCAATCATCGGCGAAACCCGTGACTCCAGATGCTCAGGCAAGCCGATCCACAACTCGACGCCGAGCGGGTCCACGATCTCGTCCTTCACGAACGTTCCGAGCGAGCGATTTGCTGGATCGACTCGACGAACGAGTTCACCCGCAAGCCAGCCGTATGTCAGAGCGTGATAGCCATGCGTCGAACCAATCGGCCAACGCGGCTCCGTGTCGGCCAGTCGAGCCGTGACTGTGTCCCAGTCGAGAGCCTCTGCAAGGGTGATGTCTCCATCGACTGTGTACAGGCCGCACTGATGCGACAGCAGTTGGGCGACAGTTGCGGAGTCCTTTCCGTGCTGAGCGAACTCCGGCCAGTACTTCACCACCGGCGCGTCGTACGACAGCAGCCCCCGCTCGACACACATCGCAACGGCGATCGCTGTGATTCCCTTGGTCGTGGAGAACACCAGTTGCAGGGTGTCCTCTTCGTACGGCTTCGAACGATCGGCATCGAACGAACCTCCCCACAGGTCGACGACTTTGCTACCTCGGTGGTACACGGACACGGCGCATCCGGTCTCTTCTCCGCTGTCGAGGTTGGCCATGAATGCATCGCGAACCGGCTCCCACCCAGAAGCAACGACTCCCCCGATCGCAACCATCAGCCGATCATCTCCTTGAGGGTTTCGATCGTCTTCACTGCGTCTGGTCCGACCGGGTTCACCGACAGAACCGTCACCCCCGCTTCCTTGTAAGCCGCGATGCGCTCCTTGACGTAGCTCTTCGGGCCGACGAGGTTCGTGTTCGCGAGCATCTCGTGTGGAACTGCAGCAG
>JBIIKC010000110.1:0-5177 GCA_044233375.1 Ilumatobacteraceae bacterium | reverse complement strand
ACGCAGGCGATCGGCAACTGCGAAGACGTCCAGGCTGTTGCGAGCACCGAACGACAGGAGAGTCGAATCAGGGCGTGCTCTCAACTCGAGTTCAGGTATCGATTCGACAGCATCGGCGAGTCGTAGGCACGTACGACGGGCACGATCAGTCAGGCTCTGATACCCGTCGTCCCCGAGATACGACAGCACGGCCCACGCAGCAGCCATTGGACCGCCGCTCTTGGTGCCGAGGATGCCTGACGATCCATACAGTCCTCCGAGCCAGTTGTCGGTGACGAAAGTCTGGTAAGCGCGCAACGTCTTCGACCGATGAACCAGGACAGATGCTCCCTTGGCGGTGTATCCGTATTTGTGCAGATCGACGGAAATGCTCGTCACTCCATCGACTCGAAAATCCCATGGGGGAATCGGTTCTCCCAATCGCTCGAGGAAGGGGAGAGTGACTCCTCCCATGCATGCATCGACATGGACATTGACATCTCGCTCGATTCCAATGGCAGCAATGGCCGCTACAGGATCGATCACTCCTTGGGGATACTGAGGTGCAGAGGCCACGATCAGAACTGTGTTTTCATCGACGCGCTCGGCCATTGCGTCAGGATCTGCCCGCCAGTCATCGTTCACCTCGACGCGACGGCTCGTGACATCGAAATACGAACATGCCTTCTCGAATGCCGCGTGAGCAGACGCGGGCAACACGATGTTGGGGGAGGTGATCCCTTTCTCACGTCGACCGCGTCGTCGAGCCGCTTCGACAGCAAGGAGAATGCTCTCCGTCCCGCCGCTCGTCATGAATCCCGCAGCCTCGGCGTCGCCATGAATCCATCGAGTGACGGTCGAGACCACATCGGACTGGATCCGTCTCAGGCTCGGAAAGGCGTCGGTGCTCAGGCCGTTCGAGGATGAATACATGGCGTAAGCCCTCTCGGAGAGGTCGAGTACGTCGTCGCCGGCGAAGTAGGCAAGAGAAAAAACCCGACCGTCCCTCCAGTCGACATCGTCGACTTTGAGACGTGAGAGATTGTTCAGAATGTCCTGAGCCGAGCGCTGTGGCCCTCGATTGGGTGGGGGCACGTCTCGGTCATGTGGGGTCACATCGACACTGTAAGCCACGATCTCTCTTCGAATCTCATGCATGTGTCATAACGATGATTATCGGCGCAACCAACGAAACCGAACTCGATCATTTTCGACCCGAACATCGACGGCCAACGGCAGACTCGTTCTGTGGGAATCCCATTTCCAGCTCCCGAACACTTCTTCGCCAGCGACAACAATGCGAGTGTCCATCCAGACGTTCTCGAGGCGCTGCATCGTGTCAATCATGGTCACGCTGTCGCATATGGAGACGATTCCGTGACACGGGAAACGGAGTTTCTGTTCGACGAGATCTTCGGTCGTCGTGTCCAAACGTATTTCGTCTGGAACGGCACCGGAGCAAACGTCATGGCGCTTGCGTCCTGCCTTCGGCCCGCAGGAGCCATCGTGTGCACGCAATGTGCTCACATCAATGTCGATGAAACGGGAGCCCCTGAGAGGTTCCTCGGAACAAAGCTGATCGATGTCGAGCATGTGTCCGGGAAGATGGTGCCGGACTCGCTTCGGGCACTCCGACACGATCTCGGCGTGGTTCATCATGTGCAGCCAGCAGTTCTCTCGATCACTCAGAGCACCGAATGGGGAACTGTGTATTCGGTCGACGAGATCGGTCAGTTGTGCGATGTTGCTCACTCGATGGGCATGCTGGTCCACCTCGATGGTGCTCGTATTTCCAATGCTGTTGCTCACCTCGGTGGCGGCGTGGAAGCGCTTCGTCTGATGACCGTGGAAACCGGAGTCGACGTGATTTCGTTCGGCGGTACCAAGAACGGACTGATGTACGGCGAGGCAGTGGTCTACCTCGATCAGAATGCAGCGCAGTACGCTCCGTACTTGCGCAAACAGGCCACTCAGCTTCCATCGAAAGTTCGGTACATTTCGGCGCAATTCCAAGCCTTTTTTGCCAATGACCTCTGGCTGAGGAACGCTGAGTGGGCCAATCAGAAATCTCTCGATCTGTACCAGGCATTGAGGGACGACCCTGACGTTCTCCCTACCGTCGTTGCCGAACCTCCCCAGGTGAATTCCCTCTACCCCATTCTCGCAGAACCGGTGCGCGAGCGACTTCGAGACTGGTCCTTCTTCTACGACTGGGATCCCTCCCGTGATCAGGTTCGGTGGATGACGGCGTGGGACACAACTGACCGGGACATCGAAGTTTTCGTGGCGGGGATCAGACACCTGCTGACCACATCGCCTGATCGACGCTGAACTGCCCCGTCCCAGTCTCCCCGCTTTCGTATCGAGAGAACCTCGATACGAGATATTGACGAACTGAGACGTCCGATCTAGGGTCGGGTGTCTTCCCAGGGGGAATTGGGAAGATTCAGTGGGGACGCATCCGGTTTTGCCGGAACGACAACCGAGTTGACTCGGACAGCCAGGGGGACGCAAATGGCAACTGTCGATATCTCTGTATCTCGGATGAGAACCGACGACCGCTGGATGGATAGGGCGGCATGTCGAGGGCTGACCTATCTGTTCTTTCCGTTGACTGCCGAACGACCTCAGGCACGCCAACGCAGAGAGGCTTTGGCACGATCGATTTGCGCGAGTTGCTCGGTACGGGCCGATTGTCGGGAGTTTGCTCGGGAAAACCACGAATACGGGCTGTGGGGTGGTGAGAGCGAGGACGAACGGCACGAGGCTGGTTTCCGCCTCATTGCGCCGATTGGAATCCGCGCCAACGTCGGGTGACATCGTTGCGCAGTACCGGTTGCTGATTCGAGTCGATCCAAAGGTGAGTCCGAGTTCGAATCAGGGCGCGTCGCCACCGTTGACACTCCCCTCTGGCATCATGGTTCAGGATCATGACGTCTTTGCCTGAGAATTCGACCGACTCTGCTCCACTCGAATCGGCCCTGCATCGCTCCGCCCTTCATTCGGCTTGGAGCGCCTACCAGGACGGGAGGACGATCGTGTCGGTGCACGACACCAGTCCGCGAGTGTCCACCAACACCGTCTACCGAATCGTGCTCGATGACGGTACGAACATCTACGGCAAAGTTTCGAACTACGGATCGTATTTTCTCTTCGCCGAGGATCACGATCGTCTCTTTCGATGTATTCAACTCCTTCGAGGTTCGGAGTTCGAGAACTTCTTGGCTCCCGTCCTGAGCCGAGACGGAAGGCCTTTCACGTGGTACAACGGATCGCTGTGGGTTGCTCTCTACGGAGAGGCACGAAAGGCAGAGACACTTCCGCCGCGACTGTCGAATGAGCAGCGCGTATGCCTCGCGCACGAAATTGCCCGTTTCCACCGTCGATGTGACGAGATTGCTCCTTCCATTCCTGCCACATCGAACAGCATCAAGTCCGATGCGATTCACCTGTTGGATCTCCTGAGTTCCCCATTCGCACCACGCAACTTCGAGCTACCTCCCGAGGACGTGGGCGTTCTGTGGAAGCACACTCACGACTTTCTTCTCGAATTGGAGAGAATTCGCTACGACTCGTGGCACCGAATTCCGGTACTGGTCGATTGGAATCTCGGCAACTTCTCTGTGCGGTTCGACTCCCCCGAGCAGCAAGACTTTCGTCTCTTCTCTCGATGGGACTACGACTGGTTCAGGCTCGAGTCTCGCGTTCTGGACTTCTATTTCTTGTCCCGCGTCGCGTCGAAGACAGGTGATCGAACTCAGTGGACTTACTCGTCTCACACTCTCCATGAACCACAGTTCCTCGAATTCCTTGCGGCCTATCACGAGGTCTTCCCTTTGACCGAAGAAGAAGTTCGGTTCATCCCCGAGGCATTTCGATTCTTCGTTCTGAACTACGTCGTTCGTGAAGGATCGCGATTCTTTCGACGAGACTTGTGCGTCAGGTTTCGTGCAGATGCTGCGCGTGTCTATCTTCCTCAAATGGAATCTTTCGACGTCTCTCCCCTGCTTCGAGCGGTGTTCTCATGACGTCGCGATCGAACGATCGGGTGGTGGGGATGGATCAGCGAAGTCCTGGAAGTCACCAGGTGTCTTCGTACGACGTCCCTACTTACGACGTCGTCGTGCTGGGAAGCACGAACCTCGACCTTGTCGCCAATGTCGATCGGCTCCCCCTGCCGGGCGAGACCGTGTCAGCTCTCGGGTATGCCGAGCACCCGGGAGGCAAAGGTTTGAATCAGGCGGTAGCTGCTCGCCGTGCCGGTGCTGAGACCGCTTTCATCACGTGCATCGGATCCGATTCAGCGGGAGCGATGCTCCATCGTCTGATCGTCGCCGAGGGCATCGCGGCGTACGTCACAGAGAGCTCTGAGCCGACTGGTCGGGCGCTGATCTCAGTCGACGGTCATGCCGAGAACTCGATCGTTGTGGTTCCAGGGGCGAATGACCAACTCGGGATCGGAACGGTCGACGACCACCGAGCAATCATCGAACGTGCTCGAGTCTTGTTGTGTCAGCTCGAAATTCCGACCGAGTCCGTCAAGGCGGCTCTGGCGATCGCAAGGATTTCGGGTACGCGCACAATCCTCAACCCTGCTCCCTTCAAGGAATTGGACGGCGACATTCTGCAGATGTGCGATGTGCTGGTTCCCAATCAGCACGAATTGTCGTTGTTGGGAGGAACGTCATTTTTGCTGCAGGCTGGAGTGCGCGCGGTTGTTGTGACGCTCGGTGCTCGCGGTATTCGTATCGTGACCAAGGATCAAGAGGCGGAGATCCCCCCTTTTGCAGTACGAGCACTCGACACGACGGGAGCAGGTGATGCTGCGTGCGGGGCGTTTGCAGCGGGAATCGCCCTCGGATTGGACATCGCTCAGGCTGCTCGAAGAGCATCAGCGGCGGGAGCTCTCGCTGCGACGCGAGCCGGAGCTGTTCCGTCTCTTCCCTTCAAAGAAGAGATCGATGCACTTGTCGACTAACGGCGGAGTGCAAGTGATGTCCATCCCTCGACGTCGATGGAGTCGACTATTGCCAAAGGTGACAGTGCTTTCACGACGTGGTCGTATCGATCACGAAGAACACCGCTGATCACCAAGGTTCCTTCGTCACCCAAGAGGCGAACCAGGTCTTCTGCGAGCTCGATGAGCACCGGGGCAAGAATGTTCGCCACGATGAGATCGAACCGTTCAGAGAGCGTGT
>JBIIKC010000109.1:0-5190 GCA_044233375.1 Ilumatobacteraceae bacterium | reverse complement strand
GGCTCCAATGGTGATGAGTGCTCGAACAACGTGTGGATGTTGCACTGCGATGTGCAATGCCACGCGCCCGCCCATCGAATATCCGCAGTAGAGGCCGGAACCACAGGTCTCGACGACGAGGTCGGCGGTGGTCGGCAGGTCGGCAGAAACATCACCCGATCCACCATGCCCGGGAAGGTCGACACGAACAATCGTCGGCAATCTCCCTTGACGTGTCTCGAGAACGTCGAGAAACGGATCCCAAGACCGACACGTCTGTGTGAATCCGTGAAGCAAGATGAGGGGTGGGGAAGCCGATTCGTCGTTGACTGCGATTTCGGCGTGAAGAGGTCCGGAGAACTTCATCCAATCCCGGGGGAATCGACCCGGTGCTCGAGAGGGCTGCGTCATGACGGCGTCATCGGTGGCGTCATCAGAGAGAGTCTGACCTGCGCCGTTCGAGAGAGCGGCGCAGTACGCGTTCGAAGGTTTCGGAATCTTGAGCTCCAGGAATGGCCCATTGCCCATCGATCACATAGGTCGGCACGCCAGTGATGCCGTTGGCAGCCGCCTCATCGATATCGGCTTGCACATGGTCGACTCCGCGATCGGAGAGGAGGAACTCACGAACTGTGTCTGCTCGCGTCACTTCACCGTCGAAGTCGGTCAACGTCGACACAGTGATGTCGATGAGCGTGTCGACATCGCCAACGTCTCGACCGTGAGTGAAGTACGCAGCCATGAGTTGCTCCTTGAGCGCCGACTGGCCTGCGTACCCGACTTGCTGATGCGACCACCACAGAAGACGATGCGCCAACGAAGTGTTGGCCCGCAGTGCGCGCGGAAAATTGAATTGGATGCCCTCGGCCGCGGCGGTGGCTGTCATCTGCCCGAAGATTGCGTCCGCGCGTTCAGGACCGCCGAATTTGCGAGCGTAGACGTCCCGAACAGGAGTCGGGCGACCAACGGGGGCAGTGGGATCGAGTTGATAGGCCCGGTAGGTGATGTCGACGAACTCCGACAGTGCGAATTCCTCGGACAAGATCGACAGTGCACGATCGAAACGCTTCTTTCCGATGTAGCACCAGGGACACACGACGTCGGACCAGATGTCGATTCGCACCCCCTCACCCTAGGCGGTCGACTCGGGGGAATTCCGCCGTAGCGTCAGGGTGGTGAGCCCGCATTCGGCGTCGAGCGAACCGATCCGACCAGAGGACGTCCAAGCGACGTTCTGTGGAGTTCTCGTCGACGAATGGATCAGCCAGGGTGTTCGGTACGCAGCGATTGCTCCGGGTTCGAGATCGACTCCACTTGCTCTCGCGTTGATGCGGGCACACGAGTCGGCTTCGATGCTGACAGTCGACGTCTTTCACGACGAGCGCAGTGCGGCGTTTGCTGCCCTCGGATCAGGTCTTGCATCGGGAATGCCGGCAATTGTTCTGTGCACGAGTGGGACAGCGGCTGCCCATCTTCACGCTGCGGTCATCGAGGCTGATCTGTCCGACGTGCCCATGATCGTGTGCACTGCCGACCGTCCACCTGAATTGCGAGACGTCGGGGCACCGCAGACGATCGATCAGACGAAGATGTTCGGGGATTCCGTGAGATGGTTCCACGATCCTGGTGTGCCGTTCGAAGGTGTCGCAGCCAGTTGGCGGTCTCTGGCCGCTCGCAGTTTCTGGATGTCGACTGGGTCGCGGCCCGGCCCGGTCCATTTGAATCTGCCCTTCCGGGAGCCGCTCGTCGGCAGATCGGTGAAGAGCCTCCTCGATGCCTCGGAAGCGGGTGTCGGAAAGCTTGGTCGCATGCGTCGCCGAGGTCGACTCACACTTGCCCCTGACGATCTCGAGCAACTCGTCGAGGAATTGAGTGGTCGTCGCGGAGTGATCGTTGCGGGACGGGGTGCGGGTGATCCTGCATTCATCGAATCCTTGGCTCGCGCCGTCGAATGGCCCGTCTTCGCCGAACCGCGTGCTGGATGCGGCGCAGGTTCTCGAACGATCCATCACTTCGATGCACTGTTGCGTCTTCCCGAAATTTCGACGTCTCTGCGTCCGGACGTCGTTCTGAGATTGGGTGAGCCTCCAGCGTCGAAGGTGTTGGCGCAGTGGGTGTCGAAAGGATCTTCCCGTGAAATCCATGTCGGCACTTCATCTCGGATTCGCGACCCTGATCATCGCCTCGCTGTTCGAGTCGAGGCAGAACCGAGCCAACTACTTGCGGTACTAGCCGACAAACTGGCAGCGACCTCCGTCGACACGTGGTGGGAGAAATGGCAGAGTGCGGATCGAACGGTGAAGTCCGTCTTGGAGGACATGGACAGAGCCGATGGCCCGTTGAGTGGACTCACGGCGTCACGTGCTGTCGTGCGGATGATTCCGCAGGATTCGCACCTCGTAGTGTCGTCGTCCATGCCGATTCGCGATGTCGAATGGTTCGGGGGCGACACATCTCACCTCACCATGCACGCTAATCGAGGAGCGAATGGCATCGATGGCGTCATTGCGACTGCCGTCGGAGTTGCACGAACGTCTGGTTGTCCGACCTACGTCCTTCTCGGAGACGTTGCGGCCGTTCATGACGCATCGACACTTCTGTCACTCGCTTCTCGGGATGTGGACGTGCGAATCGTCATCATCAACAACGATGGCGGTGGAATTTTCCATCACCTGCCCCAGGCATCGATCGTCGATGAGCGAACCTTCGAGGCGATTTACGGCACTCCACACGGCCTGAATTTTGCCGAATTGGCCGGTGCTCTGGGTATGGCTGGGGTGTCGAGTGATCACGTCAGCGACGAGGTGCGAAATGCAATGACCGTGCAAGGCCCGAGTGTGATCGAGATACGAACAGACCGACGTGGCGATCTCGAAGCACATCGGCACTTCCATGCCTTCGTAGCCGAAGCATTCTCCTGATGCACTTCGAAAATCCTCGTCTCAGGCGCGAATGAGAGCCGAGAGCATTGCTTGAAATTTGGCCTGGGTCTCGGCCAGTTCTGCGTCCGGGTCGCTTTCAGCGACGATTCCGCCACCGGCAAAGAGCTGTGCCCGGGTTCGATCCTCGGAGAGGAGCGCGCACCGGATAGCGACTGCCCATGTTCCGTTGCCGAAGGCGTCCACCCATCCGACCGCACCGCCATAGGCGCCTCTGTCACGTCCTTCGACGTCGGAGATGAGGCGAAGCGCGTCTTCGCGCGGATGTCCGCCGAGCGCGGGCGTGGGGCAGAGTTGGCGCACCATGTCGAGCAGGGGTGGCCGAGACTTGTTGAGGTGACCCTCGATACGTGTTCCAAGGTGCTGGACATTGGCTACTTGAACGATCGACGGCTCGGCTTCCCAGTCGAGATAGCTGCACCACGGGAGAAGCTGATCGTGGATCACGTCGATGACGACACGATGTTCGATCTGGTCCTTCATACTGGCGAGCAGGTGGTCAGCAGCGAGTCGATCCACTGCGGGATCCCCAGTGCGAGGTGCAGTGCCGGCAAGTGGATGTGAGGCAACGATGTCATCGTCGATGCTCAGCAAGAGTTCAGGCGATGCGCCGATGAAGCCATCGATCGAATATCGATAACTCCGAGAGAAGGAGGCCTTCAGGCGGAGGAGGACTGCGTGGATGTCGAAGGGTTCCGACGACGTCACCTCGACTGCCCGAGCGATCACAGCCTTGGTGATCTCACCGCGTCGCACAGCGTCACGTGCCGCGAGCACAGCATGGCGATAAACGCTCGGAGGCGTGAGAGGCCGAATCTCGTAGGACGAGACCGATGGAATCGGGGCAGAGGCCAGGTGCGACATGATGTCGATTGCGTCGTTCGCACCTTCTGTCTCGCTTTCGGATGAGATCGTCGTGATCCAGGAGTTCCCGTCGGCATCTTTTCCGACGATGACCCGCGGAACGATCAAAGTCGTCCGGGACGAAGAGTCGAAGGGCATGGATCCGAGTGCGACCGGTCCAACCCGCAGATCAGTTTCGTTTCGATGATCGATCGATGCCAATGCGTCTGCACATTGGTCTGCATCGACTCGAATCGACACACCTCGACCTGCAAAACCCACACCATCGCGGACGAAGAGGAATCCATCCGACCCGGCGACACCGTTGAGATCGACCTGCTGGTCGAGGTGACGAGTGACGGCTCTCAAGGGAAACTCGTTCGTCAGTCGCGGGTTGCTACGAACAATTGGGTGATTCCACCCGAGAGTTGTCGATGAGTTGCGTCGGAGAATCCTGCAGATCGAAGTGCATCGAGCATCTCGCTCGTCGGCGGAAGATACGCCACGCTCTTGGGCAGATACCGATACGCGGCCGGATCGGAGAGCCACCCTCCGATGCGCGGAACGATTCGACCGAAGTAGATGCCGTTTCCGAAGCGAATGATCGGATTGCGCGGGACGCCGACGTCGAGAAGCGCGATACGACCGCCCGGTCGAACGACTCGCGCGAGCTCTGTGAAGAATGCAGGCAGATCGACGAGATTGCGCAATGCGAAGCCGCACGTTGCGCCATCGACACTTGCAGGTGCAACAGGGAGATTGAGGATGTCGGCTTGACACCTCGGGGAACCCGAACGATCGGCAGCGAGCATGCCGAAACTGAGGTCGACCGAAATGGGCTGGAGTCCTGCTCGCCGCAGATCGACGCACAGATCGCCAGTCCCACTGGCGAGATCGAGAACCGTGCTTCCCGGCGAAAGTCCCAGTTTCCTGACGGCGAGACGACGCCACCTCACGTCGAGACGGAACGTCATGATGCGGTTCACCAGGTCGTAGCGCGGCGCAATGGTGTCGAACATCGCGCGCACGGCACGCACCTTGTCATCACCTTCCGGAAGCCGTTCCGTATCCCAGGCGGCTCGTGGCGACTCTCCGTCTCGGTCGTCGAGTGGCTGAGGCGTGGGCGCATTCACCCGACTGAGGTTACGACCAGGGGGACTTTGGTGGTGCGTCGGCTGGCAGTCTTCGGTCACGATGGAGCAGAATGAAATGTCCGCGTCGATGATCATCGGCTCGGGAATGGGGGAAAGACAATGATCGATTTCACGCTTGCGCCTGAACACGAAGCCATCCGTCAGCGGGTGCGGACTTTCGTGGAAGACCAGATCAAACCGGCGATCGATCAGTTCGGCCATCGCGAGGAGATGAGCCCGGAGACGACTCGGGCGTACGTATCCGAACTCATTCGTCTGCGCAAGAAGGCGGTGGA
>JBIIKC010000108.1:0-5241 GCA_044233375.1 Ilumatobacteraceae bacterium | reverse complement strand
CGACCCAGGTGGGAACAATTGCCAGGCTGTAGTACACGCCACCGAGACCGGCAAGCGAACCGCCGAGGACGGTGTGCACGTATCGGTACCTGACGACGTCGATGCCCATTGCATCAGCAGTTTGCGGTGATTCACCAACGGCTCGGAGATGAAGTCCGAACCGAGTTCGAAAGAGATAGATCGACGCCAGAATCACGAGCAGCCACGATGCGTAGGTGAGGATGTTCTGGTTGAACAGAATCGGTCCGAGTACGGGAACGTCTGCGAGTCCGAGGACATCGAGCTTGCGAATCGGACGATCCACGGGAGTCTTTGCGACCTCCCAGATGTTGGCGAAGTAACTCGACAAACCCACTGCTCCTGCGAAGATCGTGATTGCGAGTCCCGCCACCGTCTGGTTCGTTCGAAGTGTGACGCACAGGAATGCATGCAGCAATCCCGTGCATGCGCCTGCAAACATGCCGATCGCGATTGCAGCCGCAACGGTGAACCAGGCCGGTCCTTCGACGTGTTGAGAGGCCCACGCACCCGTCACGCCTCCGAGGAGCATCATTCCCTCGACGCCGAGGTTCAGAACGCCGCTGCGCTCGGTGAAGACTCCCCCGAGAGCTGCGAAGAACAGGGGGGTGCCATAGAAGATTGCAGACGCCGCAATGACGACGAGAAGACTGTTGTTCACGATGCCACCGCCACATCACTCGTCGCCCGGTTCGAGCGAATTCGATAGCGAAGCAAGACTTCGCCTGCGACCGACGAGAACAAGATCAAGCCCTGCAATGTTCCGACCAGACCGCTCGGGAAATCCGGCCCCTGGAGGGCGTAGCCGGCGTTGGTCAATCCGCCGAGCAGGACTGCGACGAAGATGGTCGCCAGGGGGTTGAGACGGGCCAAGGCGGCGACGACGATTCCGGTGTAGCCGTAATTCGACAATTGCAGCCCCTTGGCGTCGAGCAGGTGGCGGAAGTCTCCGACATCGGATGCGCCCCCGAGACCGGCGAGTGCTCCTGACAGAGCCATGACTGCAACGATGGTCCATCGTGTGCGAATGCCGGCGTACGCCGCAGCCCGTGGAGAGTCGGCGATGACTCCGACCTCGAAACCGAATCGGGTCCTCTTGTAGAGGAGCCACACCGCAACTCCAGCAAGAATTGCGATCAGGAAGCCGAGCGGCACGCCGATCCCGAAGATCGAGAACTTCGTCCACTCCCCGCGCTCGCCGATGGGTTTGCCCGACGGAAATCCTTGTGAGCGGGGATCTCGCCAGTAGGACCGAGAGTTGAAGATCAGATAGTTGAGCAGGATTCCTGCGATGTAGTTCAGCATCAGTGATGTGATGATCTCGTTTGTGTTGAAACGAGCACGGAGCACTCCGACGATCGAGCCGTACGCCGCCCCGAACAGCATTCCCATGATGACCATGCACACGACGACGAAGCCGACAGGCTGGCCGTCCATGGCTATGCCAACCATTGCTGCACCAATGGCTCCGACGTACAACTGGCCCTCGCCACCGATGTTGATCACACCCATGCGAAACGCCACAGCAGCACACAAGCCGGTGAAAGCGAGTGGAGTCGCAGTGATCAGTGAACCTTGGAGGGCACGTTTCGATGCGAAACCTCGTTCGAAGATTCGGTCGTAGACGTCGAGAGCGTCTTTCCCGGTGATCTGCAGAACGATTGCGCCGATCACGAGGGCTGCGAGTAACGACAGCAGTGGGACACCCCAGTTCAACCAGGACGGTTGAGTGAGACGCTTTTCGAAGCGGACTGGGGATTTCATGATTCAGCTCCCACCGAGTCGAGGCTTCCGCCCATCAGAAGACCGATACGGTCGCGGTCGGCTTTTTCCATGGGTAGGTCGGCGACGATGCGACCCTCGTACATCACGAGTACGCGATCGGACAGCGACATGATTTCATCGAGGTCTTCGCTGATGAGGAGCACCCCGAGGCCTCGGTCTGCCGCTTCCACGAGTCGTGATCTGACTGTTTCGATGGCTCCGACATCGAGGCCGCGCGTTGGGGAAGCCGCAATCAGAACCTTCGGCAACGACGAGAACTCTCGAGCCAACAACACTTTCTGTACGTTTCCTCCCGACAGGAGTCGCACAGGAGTGCGTGTGTCGGGTGTCTTGACGTCGTAGCGATCGACGAGATCGACGGCTTGTCCGCGAATCGCCTTGCGTCGCAGAACCCGAAAACGCGACAGGGCACTCGTGCGGTAGTTCTTGAGGGCCATGTTGTCCTCGACGGAGTGACCGGCAGCGAGACCGGTGTGCAGACGGTCTTCGGGAATGTGGGCAATCCCTTGGGAGATCGCAGATCGCGCCCGCCCCGATTTGATCGGTTGACCTTCGACGGAAATCGTGCCGGCCATGACCGAACGCATGCCAGCGATGACCTCTGCCAGTTCTCGCTGGCCGTTACCAGCCACTCCGGCAACCCCGACGATCTCACCGCGACCGACGGTCAGGGAGATGTCGATCAGTGCGCGCCGTGCACGATCATCGGCTGCAATGACGCCGGACACGTCGAGCACGACGTCGTCGGGTCGAGCTGGCTGGACTCTCGCCACCCGGGTGAACTCCACGGATCGACCGACCATCATGCTCGCAAGTTCACGTGTCGATGTCGACGCAGTTTCGACGCACCCGACTGTTCGACCCGATCGCAGAACTGTGATCCGGTCCGCAACGGCCATGACCTCGTCGAGTTTGTGGGAAATGAAGATGATCGAGCGACCCTCGGCGACCATCGAGCGCAGCGTTCGAAAGAGTGCGTCGGCTTCGATCGGCGTGAGAACAGCCGTCGGCTCGTCGAGAATGAGAACGCGCGCTCCTCGGTAGAGCACTTTGAGAATCTCGACACGTTGCTGTTCGCCGACACTCAACTGCCAGATCCGAGCCATGGGATCGACGGCGAGGTGGTACTTCTCGCTCAATTCCCCGACGCGAGCCAGGACGTCGTTGCGATCCAGGAAGACCTTGGCCCCTGTTTCACCGAGCACGACGTTCTCCGCGACGGTGAATGTCGGGACGAGGCGGAAATGCTGGTGAACCATACCGATGCCGGCCTCGAGGGCATCGCGCGGAGACGAGAACGCGACCTTCTTTCCATCGACCTCGAGGCTTCCGGCGTCCGGCCGATAGAGCCCCGTCAGGATGTTGGAAAGCGTCGATTTTCCAGCCCCGTTCTCGCCGAGAAGTGCATGGACTTCGCCGGCTCTCAGCTCGAATTCGACACCATCGTTCGCAACGACGCCAGGAAACTTCTTGACGATTCCAGTCATCTTCACGGCGATTTTCGACGTCATCGTCATCCCTCTCGACAGATGTCACACATTAGATCCGGTGTACCGGAACCCGGAAAAGAAGCGGGAAAAGAAGAGGGGGTGGGTCGGATGACCCACCCCCGTACTTCCCAGGAATTGTCCAATGGACTCGTCGATCACCCTGCAGGGATCTCGCCGATGACACCTTCGACGAGGTACATCATCGACATCAACTCTTCATAGGTGTGGGAGACGCCCTCTGCGAGGACCTCGTTGCCCTGGTTGTCCTTGAGCGGTCCGGTGAACATCGAACCAGGCGCCTCGGTCAACTCGGCGAGTCGAGCTTCGATCAGTGCTCGGGTCTCCTCGCTGACGAGGGTTCCGAACGTGGCGAGTGAGACGAAGCCGTCATTGAGCGCTCCGTAGTAGTTGCCAGCAATCCAGTTGCCGTCGAGAACCGCCTGGATACGCGGGATCAAGTAGACGCTCCAGTCGTAGACGGTTGCGGTCAACCAGACATCCGGGTAATTGGCGCTCTGGTCGCTGTCGTAGCCGGCCCACGGAACACCAGCAGCTGCAGCGGCATCACCCGAAGCAGGCGAGTCCTGCGACTTCACGCCGATGACGTCGGCGCCGTCGGCAATCAAGGCTTCTGCGGTACGACGCTCGAGTGCCGGATCGAACCAAGTGTTGGTCCACACGACCGTCACTTCAGCGGTGGGGTTCGTCGCACGAGCACCCATCGTCCATGCGTTCACTCCACGCACGACTTCGGGGATCGGGAACGAAGCCAAGATGCCGAGCTTGCCCGACTTCGAAGCCGCGCCTGCGGCCATACCGGTCAGGTAGTCGGTGTCTTCTGCCGAACCATAGAACTGCGACAGATTCGGACCCTGCTTGAAGCCGGTGGCGAATTCGAAGCAGACATTCGGATGCTTCTCAGCAGCTTCGGCGAATGCATCTTGGAAACCGAAGGAGGTTCCGAAGATCACGGTGTTGCCATCAGCGATGAGATCCTCGACGGTCTGCAGAACCTGAGGTCCCTCGGGGACGTTTTCCTTGTAGGTCGTCTCGATGAGATCGCCGAAGTGCTCCTGGACTGCTTCGCGACCCTCGTTGTGGGCCTGTGTCCAACCGCCGTCGTTGATCGGTCCGACGAAGACCCAGGCTGCCTTGAGCGGGCCCTCCTCGGGCATGCAGTCGACGACCGGGGTGTCTTCACTCCATGGCGTGAAGTTCGCCAACTGGAATTGATCACCCGCAGGTGCTTCGCTCCCAGCAGGCGCCTCGGAGCCAGCCGGTGCTTCGGTGCTGCTCGACGAATCGTCGCTACCGCATGCTGCGGCGCCGAAACCGACTGCTGCAACCATCACGATGGACGCAAACTTGCGTCCTTTCGTACTCATTTTCACGTGTATTCCTCCCTCGCGGGCGGCAGTTGTGCCACCCGTCGCCCCGACAGTAGTCCTGCTCGGGGGCGGGTTCGATCACGACACACAAAAAGTAAACACTGTCTTCACGAAAAGGTTTCTCGGGTTCGATTCTCAGCGGTCGGTTCGATAGCGGCGGATCGTGGCCTTCTTGCCGCGGATCGAGACATTGCGCATCGACCGGAGGATCCCCTCGATCTCCTTCTCGGGAACTTCGACGATCGAGAATTGGTCCGACACCTTGATGTCACCGATGTCCCGGCCGGGGATACCGCTTTCGTTGGCGATGGCGCCGACGAGGTCCTGAGGACGAATTCCGGCTTTGCGCCCGAGGCCGACGTACAACTTCGACATCTGAGCCTGTTGACGACCACGAGGACCGCGATCGAAGCGGCGAACTCCATCAGGGCGCTCGTCGCGCCCGAACCGGCTGCTGCGATCGGTTCGATCACTGCGGTCGTCCCGAGCGCCTCGCTCACTGCGACCGCTGCGCTCGAAGCGTCCGCGATCGTGCGGAGAACCTCGTTCAGCCCTCTGCG
>JBIIKC010000107.1:0-5267 GCA_044233375.1 Ilumatobacteraceae bacterium | reverse complement strand
CGTCGGGGCCGTGGCGATCGGTGACCCCGTAGGAGCACACGACTCGTACTCCTACCTCGTCACAAGCCTGAGCGATGACGTCGAGGGAGCCTTCGATCGAGTTGGGGCTCTCGTGGTGGTCGATGATTCCCGTCGTTCCCGTCATCAACGCTTCCATTGCGCCGAGCTTGGCTGACCAATAGATCGTGTCGAGGTCGAGAGCAGCGTCGAGGCGCCACCAGATCTGCTCGAGAACCGACAAGAAGTTCGTCGGCTGCAGGGGAGGTGCTGGCATTCCTCGGGCCAGGGCCGAATACAGATGATGATGCGCGCAGACGAGACCCGGTGTTCGTGATCCTGGGTTTGCAGACATCGCGGGTTCGCTCATCGTGTCAGTCGTCGCCGGCGGCTTCGGAGCGCCGCATCGGGAGTTTCGTGCGCCACGTTCCATCGGCATCGTGCAGAGCCGCAGCCACAGCACCGGCAGTCGGCACCAGACCGATTTCACCGACACCTTTGATTCCGTACGGTGCATTCGGTTCGGGTGACTCCACGAGGTGGACGGAAATCTTGGGGACGTCCTTCGCGCGAATGATGCCGAGCGACCGGAGAGTCATGTTCGTCGGGAAGGCAGTTTCGGGATCGGCAGGAAAATCCTCAGTGAGTGCATAGCCGAGTCCCATGTGCACGCTTCCCTCGATCTGTCCTTCACACAGAGTCGGATTCACCGCTCGACCCACATCGTGTGCAGCAACGACTTCGACCACACGCCCGGAATCCCGATCGACCTTCACCAGTTGTGCGGCGTAGCCGAAAGTTGAGTGGATCGTCGGGTTCTCTGCTTCGCCCAACTTCTGGGTCCAGTCGACGCGGTATTCGCCGTAGTGGTCGACGTCCACGGTGCAGTTCGCAGTTCGCGCAGTCTCGCATGCGGCTTTGACGGCACCGGCGCCCATCAACGTGCCGCGCGAACCAGTTGTCTGACCGAATCCGAGTTCGCGCGTGGTGTCCACGATGACGTCGATGCGTGCGGGGTCGACACCGAGTTCTTCGACGACTACTTGTCGAGCGACCGTGTTGATGCCCTGACCCATCTCCGTCCATCCATGACGAACTTCGACGCGTCCATCGGATCGAAAGCGGACGACGGCTCCGGTGATCTCTTTGAAACCGTTTCCGAGACCGCTGTTCTTGAGTCCGAGTCCGAGGCCCACTGCCCATCCACCCGCGATGGCCTCGTCGTACGCGGGCTTGATCTCGTCGAGACATCGTTCAGCGCCGAGACATCCGTCATCCATGATCTGGCCAGGACCCCAGACCACGCCTGGTCGAATGACGTTTCGTTTCCGAATCTCCCAGCCACTGATTCCCACTTTGTGGGCGAGCCGATCCATGACGCCTTCCATGGCGAACTGGGCTTGATTGGCCCCGAATCCGCGAAAAGCTCCGCAAACAGGATTGTTCGTGCGGACAGCTACGGCTTCGACATCGATGCTCGGGAGGTGGTACGGGCCGCTGGCATGACCGGCCATTCGTTCGAGAACCTTCATGCCAACGCTCGCATAGGCGCCGCTGTCGCCCACAGCACGAACTCGCAGTGCAGTCAACTTGCCGTTCTCATCACAGCCGGCGGTGTATGCCATGTGAATCGGATGTCGTTTTGCGTGCATGCGAAGAGATTCCTCTCTCGACAACGTGCACTTGACCGGTCTGTCGAGGAGCCATGCCGCGAGGGCGGCCTGGGCCTGGTTGCTCATGTCCTCTTTGCCGCCGAAGGCGCCGCCATTGGTCACGAGTTCGACAGTGACCTGATCATTGGGCACTCCAAGGACACGCGCAATGTCGTTACGGTCGTCCCAAACGCCCTGTCCTCCGGAATACACGTGAAGGTGCCGTCGACCTTCTCTCACCGAGGGTACGGCAACGGTGCTCTCCGGTTCGAGGAATGCATGCTCGATGCGCTGCGTTTCGAAGATTTCGCTCACCACGTGCGGGCTCTCTGCCAGGGCTCGATCGACATCGCCGCGGGAGTACGTACTCGTGCTCAATCGATTCGAATCGGTTCCCCAGACGGCCACTTCCGACGATTCGAGAGCGCGATGCGGATCGGTGATCGGCGAAAGCGCGGAATAGTCGACCTGAACGAGCGAGACAGCAGATCGGGCAGCCTCACGGGACTCGGCGACCACAACCGCGAGGACGTCACCCGCATAGCTCGTTCTTCCGCCGACCGGAATCATGATCGGCCAATCCTTGTGGATGAGCCCGACCTTCAACTCTGCGGGAACATCGGCTGCAGTGAAGACAGCGACGACTCCGGCTGCCGATGAGGCTGCCGAGGTATCGATGCCAGTGATGTCGGCACGAGCATGGTCCGTGAGCACGAGTGCCGCATGCAGCATGCCGGGAAATCGCAGGTCGTCGACATAGCCGCGATCGCCGAGCGCGAGTTGCTCGGCCTCGTATTTCGCTGTTCTCGCACCGATACCGCCGTTGTGATCCGGTCGACCTTCGACGCCCTTCGACACCATCTCGATTGCCTCGAGAATCTTGACGTAGCCAGTGCACCGACACAGGTTCGCCCCGAGATGACGTGACATGTCCTCTCGTGTGAGTGTCGCACCTTTCTTGTCCACCTGGCTCTTTGCGCGCATCACGATTCCAGGTATGCAGAAGCCGCACTGCAGACCGCCACACGCGGCGAATGCAGCGGCGTACAGAGAACGTTCGGTCTCGTCGACACCTTCGAGTGTCACGATCGACTTGCCCGACACTTTGTCGAGCGACTGCTGGCAGCTGACGACAGCTTTTCCATCGATGAGCACGGTGCAACAGCCACACTGACCGGAGGGGGAGCAGCCATCCTTGGCGGCTGTCAGGTCGAGTTCTTCGCGTAAGGCCGCAAGCAGATGTGGGTGGCGCGCGGAGACATCGAAGTCAGCGCCGTTGACGTTCAGGCGAACCTTGGTCTCTGTGATCTGCTGGTTCATGTCACTCGCTCCTCAACTTTCCGAGGGTCGACCCTGTCCGGCTCGACACCGTGCTCCACCGATTCATGTGTGAGAGATTTCGAATCGAGTCACTGTGGTGGCTCGACCACTCCACGCTGCCCTGTGATGCGCTGGTAGACCTCGGGCCGCCGATAGCGATCGAAGTCGAACAGCGTCTTCTTGTAACGCGTACACCAATCCAGATCACATGACGCAACGATGAGTTCGTCGTCGGTGGTCAGAGTTTGGGCCACGATCTGGCCACTCGGGGCGATGATGCAACTCTGACCGAGGGAGTCGACGCCTTCTTCGACGCCGGCTTTCGCCACACCCACGACCCATGTTCCGTTCTGGTAGGCACCGGATTGCATCACGAGCGAGTTGTGAAACCCCTGCAGGATGTCTTGAGAGGGGTCGGGAACATAGTGAATGGGGGTGTTGTACCCGCACAGGATCATCTCGACGCCCTGAAGACCCATTTCCCGATACGACTCGGGCCAACGGCGGTCGTTGCAGATCATCATCCCCATCAGCCCCCCGAAGGCTCGCCAGACTCCGAAACCTTCCGGTCCCGGCTCGAAGTAGTAGCGCTCGGCATGCTGGAAGGGTCGATCGGGTTCGTTGTGCTCATGTCCGGGGATGTGCACCTTGTGGTAGCGAGCAACGACAGATCCATCTCGTTCGACGAGGATCTGTGTGTTGAACCGATGTCGGACGCCGTTGGAGTCCGGGGGCGTCAACTCGGCATAGCCAAGACAGAAGCCGATCTCGAGTTCACGCGCTTCATCGAAAAGCGGTTGAGTGTCCGCCGACGGCATCGACAACTCGTAATACTGGTCTGCTTCGCTGATGTCGTCGACGAACCAGCGAGGGAAGAATGTCGTCAAGGCGAGTTCGGGAAAGACGACCAAGTCACATGCCCTGCTCTTCGCTTCTCGGAGGAGTTCGATCAAACGGGACACGACCTCACTTCGTGAGTGGTGCTTCTGAATCGGTCCCAATTGAGCTGCACCGACGACGACGTGTCGAGATATTGCCATCAGGTTCCGCTCCCAGGGATGAAGTCGAAAGTTTCTCGGTGCGCAAGTTCCCACATCGTGTGCAAGAGAACATTCGTGCCCAGTTCGAGGTCGTCGGGGGCTGTGTGCTCGGCTGGATTGTGACTGATCCCTTTGACCGATGGCGTGAAGATCATCGCGGTCGGGCAGTTGCGGGCCAGCATCTGCGCATCATGACCTGCTCCGGAAGGAAGTCGCATTGTCGAACTGCCGAGCAATCGTGCCGAGTTGTCCACGATGTCGATGACATCGGGGCAGAAGACGACCGGTTCGAATCTTGCGAGGGTGCGCCGTTCGATACGTACGCCCTCGTCGCGGGCAAGCGAGTCCAGGTACTCGCTGATTCGACTCTCGGCAACTTTGAGGGTCTCCTCTTCGGTGTTGCGGACGTCGAGTGTCATCATGACGCGTGCAGGCACGACGTTGATCAGATTCGGGAACACATCGATCTTTCCAACAGTGCACACCTGATGGCCGCCGAGTTCGTCGGCGAGTCGGCGTAGGAAGACCGTGATCGCTGCTGCGACGTATGCGGGGTCGTGTCGCAGCGACATCGGCGTGGTTCCTGCGTGGTTGCTCTGGCCGTGAATCGTGACTTCCTGCCACGAAATCCCCTGAACTCCGGTGACCGCGCCGATGCGCACATCTCGTTGTTCGAGGACCGGCCCTTGTTCGATGTGAAGCTCGACGAAGGCGTGAGGCGCAGGCGCGGGGACGGGGGTTGCACCCTGATAGCCGATTCGAGCGAGTTCGTCCCCGAGTCGGGCTCCGTCGATAGCGACTGTGTCGAGGGCTGTTTCCAAGTCGAGTCCGCCGACGTAGACGAGGGACCCGAGCATGTCGGGCTGGAATCGAGCGCCCTCTTCATTGGTGAATGCAGTGACGGCAAGCGGGCGTGGCGGCGTGAGGCCGTGGCTCATCAGCGTCTCGATGACCTCGAGACCTGCGATGACACCCAGGTTCCCGTCGTACAGGCCTCCCGTACGGACCGTGTCGATGTGGCTTCCCGTCATGACCGGAGCGCCAGCCCCGACTTTCCATGTGCCGGTGATGTTCCCGATGGCATCGACATCGATGTCGAGGCCGAGGTCGCGCATCCAGGTGATCAGGAGGTCGCGCCCGTGCCGGTCCTCGTTGGTGAGAGCAAGGCGGCAACAGCCGCCGTCGCCTGTCGAGCCGACGGCACCGAGATCTTCGAGCCGCTGCAGCAGACGCATGCGCGAAATCGACACAGCGGACG
>JBIIKC010000106.1:0-5279 GCA_044233375.1 Ilumatobacteraceae bacterium | reverse complement strand
TGTGAGTACGGACCACGTACCCATGCTTTCGAGGAGCGACCGACGATGCGCGAGAGCAACGAGATCTTCGACGTCCTTGCGCACCACGATGATGCGTTTCGAGGCCGCAGCGATGATGTCTCGGGCCGGAGAGTCGGGTCGAACGACACCCACATCGATCAGGACATCACCCATCGTTCTGCTCTCGAGATTCGACAAGGATGGAACGACGTCGCAGAGCACCGAATGGACTGCTTCCATTGCCGGAGGTGCAACCACGACTCGAACACCGTTTCGAAGTCGTCGCGTCACCCGATCGATCGAGATCGCTGTCGTTTCGCACGAGTTCAGAAGTGCCACGAGATCTCCGAGTGATGGACGAAGATCCCAGTCGTGTCGCGCCGCAAGACGACCCCCATCCGGGTCTGCCTCCACGACCAGCGGCGGATGGGGCCACAGAGAGGCAACGTGCAAACAGATCGTGCCGAGGTCGGTCAACCCTCCCACTGTTCCGAGAGCGATGACAGCCATGTCAACCCACCACCTTCACGAGGTGAATCTCTTCTCGTCCAACAAGACGAGGAGCGGATTCGAGCGGTGCCTTCACTGTGATGGCGCGCTCGCTCGACATCGGGTCGGGGGTCGAAACTTCCCAGATCTCGAGTGGACCCGGGACCTCATCGATCTTCGTTTCACCTTCGAGGGTTGTTTCGACGGTGAAGATTCGCACGAGGTCACCAGCAGCCAGTTCGACTGGTGCAGATGACAGGAGAACGGTGAGTCCGACCAGTCCGTCGAGCGGTCCGACGTCTCCTGTCGTCGTCAGGAACGCTGGTACCAGCGGCGTACCGCTTCTCAAGTCGGCTGTCACGCGTCGACCGACAACCTGTCCGGCCGATGACGAACGAATCAGTGCAATGTCGGCAGATGCGGTCACGACGATCTCGGAGAGGTCGACGGCGGACAGCACTTCTCCTCGTTCGATGTCTCGGGACGTCACAAGCACAGCAGTCCCGGCCTCGACTGAACGTTGCCAGAAGACCGCACCCCCGATCGAGGCGGCCACGATGAACAGCCCCACGGCGAGTTCAGGAACCCGAACAGTCGAGACACCATGACGAGTCGAATCCGTCAGCGATGTTCGGTGAGAATCCGGATCGAGTTCATCCGATCGACGACTCCGGCCTATCCCCTTCACGATCCTCCCTTTCGACACACATTTCGGTGAAGTCGTGTCGGCTCATCGACCTTGAGACTGGATAGGACGCCAGGCGATCTCGACACGATCCGGTACGTCACGATTTCGGGGTTGGCGAACAGGGTCGCGATCGTGGATAGCCTGATCCGGTGGATCACGTCGTGGGAGCAACAACCGGGAACGGTCGCGTTCGCGCGCCGGAAACACCTCCGCAGTTGAACGATCCTTGCTGGTGCGGATCCGGGCGAAAATACAAACGCTGTCACCGTTCGATCGAAGGGCGCATTCTGCCGGGGATCGTCTCACCGATGCGTTCGGTTCCCTCTCATATCGGGAGACCTTCGTACGCCGACACAGGCGAAGTCCGTAAATGGAACGAATCTCATGTCAAGTCCCCCGAGGTGATCGAGAGAATGCGCGAAGCGGGAGCGCTCGCAGCTGACATCCTCCGACTCGCTGGCGAGTTCGTTCGTCCCGGAATCACCACCGATGACATCGATGTCTTCGTCCACGAATTGACCATCGAACGCGGTGCCTACCCGAGCCCGTTGAATTACCACGGTTATCCGAAGAGCGTGTGCACTTCGTTGAACGAAGTCATCTGCCACGGCATCCCCGACTCGACGGTTCTCGAAGACGGGGACATCATCAACCTCGATGTCACGTGTTTCCTGAACGGTGTCCACGGCGACACCAATGCAACGTTCTTCGTCGGCAATGTGTCCGATGAAGACCGTCGCCTCGTGCGCATCACCGAAGAGTGCATGTGGCTGGGCATCGAAGCAGTCAGATCGGATCGACCTCTCAGTGACATCGGTAAAGCGATCGAAGACCACGCGAAGAAACACCGCTACGGCGTCGTGCGCTCCTTCATCGGCCATGGAATCGGTGAACAGTTCCACACCGACATCCAGGTTCTCCACTATTTCGATTCTCGCAACAACATGATCATGAAGCCCGGGATGGTCTTCACCATCGAGCCGATGATCACCCTCGGCACGTGGCAGCACACCATGTGGGACGACGACTGGACGGCAGTCACATCCGACGGCAAGCGCACAGCGCAGTTCGAGCACACTGTTCTCGTGACCGAATCTGGGGCCGAGGTTCTCACCGGCGGGGACCGAGCGGTCTCACCACGTCGACCGAGTTGATCGTCGATTCGTGAACGGCCTCCCACATGACTGATGTCGACTCCTCGGGTGACTCCGGCCCAATGACGTCATTGTCCGTTGGTGAGCGTTACGAAAGTTTCGCCAGAGCCGAGTGGGCAGAACTCCGTGCAGCGACTCCACTGACCTTGCGCGAATCCGACTTGGAACGGCTGCGCGGTATCAACGAGCGAATCGACCTCGAAGAGGTTGCGGCGATCTATCTGCCCCTCACTCGTCTCCTGAATCTCTACGTTTCGGCGACACAGAACTTGCACAAGGTCAGTGCGACATTTCTCGGCACTCTTGCTCCCAAGATGCCGTACGTGATCGGCGTCGCAGGGAGCGTCGCCGTCGGCAAGAGCACGTTTGCTCGAATTCTTCAGGCTCTGCTCGCTCGCTGGCCGGATCACCCGAAAGTCGATCTGATCACGACTGACGGTTTCCTCCAGCCGAACCGCGTCCTCGACGAGCGAGGGATCATGAATCGCAAGGGCTTTCCCGAGAGTTACGACACTCGGGCTCTCTTGAAGTTTCTTCGCGACCTCAAGAGTGGACAAGCGGTCGTCGAAGCACCTGTCTACAGTCACGTCGTCTACGACATCGTCGATGGTGAGACAACAACGGTCTGTCAGCCCGACATCTTGATCCTCGAAGGTCTCAACGTTCTTCAGGTCGGCAATCCGGCAAGCGAGCATGCCGAATTCGTTTCGGACTACTTCGACTTCTCGATCTACATCGACGCCGACGAAATCGACATCGAGAACTGGTACGTGGCGCGATTTCTCAGTCTGTGTGAGTCGGTGTTCCAGGAGCCTGACAGTTTCTTTCGCCATTACGCCCACCTCACCAGGGACGAAGCCACGGACACCGCTCACGGAATCTGGAAGGCGATCAATGGTCTCAACCTGAAGGAGAACATCGAACCGACGCGTGAACGGGCTTCGCTGATCCTTCGCAAAGGTTCCGATCACAGAGTCGCTGAGGTTCACCTCCGCAAACTCTGAGAGTGAGCGGCTTCGGTCTTCACTGCCTGTCAGAATCGACTCATGGCCAAACGACGCTCATCGTCTCGCCGGCGCAGGCGGCGCCGTTTCTCTCGTCTTCCGGCAATTCTCTTCGCAGCACTCGTTGCAACGGGAGCCGGCTATCTCTTCGTGCGTGCAAGTGACGACGGCACAACCGGGAATGCTCCGAGTATCGGCTCCGATTCGCTGGCACCCCCCGTCACCGATGCCGGATCGTCACCGAACGGAACCGATGGAGCCGTTCCATCCGATAGCGAACCCGAAACTGAAACCGACACGTCCTCGACCGATCCGTCGAACCTCGGCAAACCGGTGCAGGTCTTCAGCGACACCCTCGGTGATCTCGACATCGATCAGGTCATCGTTGACTGGACAATGGTCGACAGACCGAAAGTTCCGAGCAAGACCGCTGAGGTCAAACCCTCTTCGGTGAGTGACGGCCGCATCACAGGGAATCTTCCCGACGGGTACTACTACGGCATTCCTGTCAGCACATTCGATGAGGACGTTCGCGGCATCAACTTCGACATCCGCCAGGTCTTCTGGGGCGACGAATGTACGAAGAAGTTCGGTGTCGGTGACGACATCTGTTTGAACGACTATCAGGTTCTCGACACCACCGGTTCACAGTTGTATCCCGGTTTCCTCGGCGACCTGCTCTTCGTGTCACTTGCCGTGTACGGCGACGTGTACTCGGAATCGAATACGGCTGTAGCTCCATCCACCTATTGGTCTCTGCTCGCTGCCGGGCAGCCCGTCACCGTGACCATTCCCACAGGTGAGCCGGATCCACCCAACGTCGCCATCGCCGACTCACCATTTCTTCTGACTGTCGTCGGAGGAACCATCATTGCTGCCGAGGGGATCTGGATTCCCTGAGGGTCACGCCTCTTCGACGAGATTCCCTCTCTCCACAGCTTCAGCAATGATTTGCCGAGTGTGTTCCCACAGGACGTGTGATCCGTCGCCGATCGGTGAGAGTCTCCGCATCGCCTGCGGTCGTGTGACTCCATGTCGCCGCCAGGGAGAGTTCTCATCTGCGTGATGATTGAGCATTGCGGGCTGCATGCGGTCGACCGCATTGGCGAACCGACTCTCAGGAGTTTCTTGCGCTTCGTATTCCTCCCACAGTTCTCGCAGATACGCCCCTTGATCCTCAGGAAGGATTCCAAAAAGGCGATCGGCGGCCCGACGCTCTCGATCTTCCTTGTCGACGTGAGCGGCGATGTCGTATGCGAAGGTGTCTCCGGCATCGATCTCGACGATGTCGTGCACGAGACAGAGCGCCAGGACGTGACTCAGATCGACGTCGACGTTGCTCCACTCACGCAAGACGAGGGCGTACATGGCCAAGTGCCACGAATGCTCGGCGGTGTTCTCCCTGCGATGACCTCCGACGATCGAGGTCTGACGCTCGACCTGCTTCAGACGATCGATCTCCAAAAGGAAATCGAGTTGGCGTTGGAGTCGTTCCCCTTCCATCAGTCGAACCTCAATTCGAGACGAGAGTGGCCAAAGCCCAGATTGCAGCGATGAGACCGAGTGCGGACATGAAAACACTGCGAGCAATCGGGGCCCGATCCAAATCGCCTTCTTGAGGTTTGGGAGGCGGCTTGATCATGGCAACGAGATTGCCGGCGAAGAGCGCGCCACCGAGGGCCAGGATCAACCACATCAACAGGTTTTCGCCGAGAAACATATGACCATTGTGGCAGTGCGATGCCTGGCCACAGCCAACCCTCCACCTGGTCGCTGAACCCGAGATCTACGGTGCGGAAGAGTGGTCGAAGATCCGCGATACTTCCCCCATGGGATTCCACCACGTAGCAATCGCCATCCATGATGCCAAAGCGAATTTCGAGTTCTACACGAACGTGATGGGCTTCGAGCTCGTCAAAACCGTCACAGGACCGACTCCCGACG
>JBIIKC010000137.1:0-4621 GCA_044233375.1 Ilumatobacteraceae bacterium | reverse complement strand
GTGATGATGGCAGCTTCCGTCCTTGCTGGTGTCTGGTGGGTGTACCCGCTGTTCTGGCTCGCTCCCTACCTCACCGTGTGGCGCGTCATCAACCGTCTGCGGTCGATCGCCGAACACGGCGGTCTCAAGGCTTCGAGTGACCGTCGCGTTGCGACGCACTCGGTCGGTCAGCACTGGGTGGCACGTTTCTTCTTCGTGCCGTTCCACATCGGCTGGCATCTCGCCCATCACGTCGATGCAGGTGTTCCGTTCCGCAGCCTGCCGGCATACCACCGAATGCTCGTGACCTCGGGGTACGTCAACTCCGGCTACGAATACCCGTCGTATCGAGCGTTGTGGAAGGCATTGCGCGCCGACTGAGCACACCTTTCGGGTCGACGGCCGAGCCGATTCAGAATTACCCCTACGGAAATAGTGCAAATTTGTGAGGGCGCGTAGACTTCGGAAACGTGAGCACGCCCTTGTTCCAGATCATCGATCTTCATGCTCGTCCCGCCGTCGATGAGGGCGATGCGGTGCCGGCAGACATCCTGAAGGGTCTCGAGTTGACGATCGGCGAAGGTGAAGTCCACGCGATCATGGGACCCAACGGTTCAGGGAAGAGCACCCTTGCGAGTTGCCTGCTCGGCTCACCCGAATACGAAGTCACACGGGGATCCATCCTGTTTCGCGGTGACGACATCACCGATTGGTCCACAGATGTTCGAGCAAAAGCTGGGATGTTCCTCGGATTTCAGTACCCCCAAGAGATTCCTGGAGTCTCGGTCATCCAGTTCCTGCGTCAGGCTTTGAGCGCGCGCAAGGGCATCGACCTCTCCGTTCTCGAACTCCGACTTGCCACGATGGATTGGATGAAACGTCTCGGCATGGACTCCTCATTCGTCGACCGGTATCTGAACGAAGGGTTCTCCGGAGGCGAAAAGAAGCGAAACGAGATCATGCAAATGGCGATCCTCGAACCGGAGATCGCCATTCTCGACGAAACCGATTCCGGCCTCGATATCGATGCGCTGCGAATCGTTGCCAAAGGAATACGAGAAGTGCGCTCGGAACGTCCGTCGATGGGTGTGGTCCTGATCACGCACTATCAGCGACTGCTCGACGAACTCGCTCCCGATTTCGTCCATGTGATGATCGATGGTCGCATCGTTGCCAGTGGCGGAATGGAAATCGCAGAGACTCTCGAAGTCTCCGGATACGAGTCGTTCCGATCGTGAACGCATCGAATGTCGACTGGTCGGCCGTCAAGGCCGATTTCCCGGTGATCAACCGGCAGATCAATGGCCGGCGTCTCGTTTATCTCGACTCAGCCAACTCCTCCCAGAAGCCGAACGCAGTCATCGATGCAATGGGTGACTTCATGCGAACGGCATATGGGCCGATCAACCGCAGCGCATACAAGTTGGCCGCCGATGCAACGGTTGCCTACGAATCGACTCGATCGAAAGTTGCTCGTTTCATCAATGCAGCCTCGATGAACGAGGTCGTTTTCACGAAGAATGCCACTGAGTCACTCAACCTCATCGTCCAGTCCTGGGGCAGAGCAAATCTGAACAGCGGCGACGTCGTCGTTCTCACCCACATGGAGCACCACGCCAACATCGTGCCCTGGCAGATGCTTGCTGCCGAGAAGAACCTCACGATTCGATGGGTGCCTCTCACTGCCGAGGGTGAACTCGATCTCTCGGGTCTCGACTCTCTCCTCGATGGGGCGAAAGTGTTCTCGTTCACGGCGATGAGCAATGTCCTCGGGACCATCAACCCCGTTGCCGACCTGTGCCGGGCTGCGCATCGCAATGGCGCGGTGGCAATCGTCGATGCCTGCCAGTCGGTTCCGCACGACGTGACCGACGTCCAGGCATGGGATGCGGACTTCGTGGCATTCAGCAGTCACAAGATGGTCGGACCAACCGGCATCGGACTGCTCTGGGGTCGCGAGGCACTGCTCGACTCGATGCCCCCGTTCCTCGGTGGCGGAAACATGATTTCGACCGTCACCCTCGAGGGTTTCACATGCGCCGAACTACCCGCGAAATTCGAAGCGGGAACTCCCCCGATCATCGAGGCCATCGGTCTCGGTGCCGCTGTCGATTATCTGTCCGACATCGGCATGCACGAGATCCGTCGACACGAAATGGCGATCACTCGATTCGCCCTCGACCTTCTGGACGATCGCTTCGGGGGCGACATTCGAATTCACGGACCTCGGGATGTCGAATTCCGCGGAGCCGTTCTCAGCTTTGCATTCCGTGATCTGCATCCCCACGACATCAGTCAGATCCTCGACGAACACAACGTGTGCGTTCGAGCCGGACACCACTGTGCAAAGCCGCTGATGAAGCTTCTCGGAGTGAACGCCACGATCCGGGCCAGCTTCTATCTGTACAACGATGCCGCCGATGCAGTTGCTCTTGCCGATGCCCTGCACAGCACCGGCGATATCTTCGGGATCTGATCGGAGAGGACCGCCATGCCCGGTTTGGAAGACCTGTACAGAGAGATCATTCTGGATCACTACCGCACTCCCAGGAACCGCGGTGAACTCGAGTGCCCGCCTGCCCACAAGGCAGAGGGTCACAATCCGCTGTGCGGCGACGAGATCACCGTGTTCGCTCTCATCGAGAACGGTGTCCTGAGCGATGTGAAGGTCTCGGGTCAGGGGTGCAGTATCTCGCAGAGTTCGGCCTCGATGATGACCCAGGCAATCAAGGGGAAGTCTCTCGACGAGATCAAAGCCCTGGTGCATCGCTTCAAGGTGATGATGTCGATCGAAGAGGAATCCGACGACTCCCCGTCTGCTGAAGTCAAGATGGGGGACCTCGAAGCGCTTCAAGGTGTGGTCAAGTTCCCCGTCCGCATCAAGTGCGCGACGTTGGCGTGGAACACGCTCGTCGAAGCCCTGGCCGACGCCTGACCGGTAGGTCGCTCCCAAAACTTTTGTCGTAATAACTGCCATATTCTGTGCAAGACTGCGCGGATGAAGATCACGCTTCTCGGCACCGGCAGTCCCCTTCCCGATCCCAATCGAGCGGGACCGAGCACATTGGTGCAAGCAGGAGACCAGAACATCGTCGTCGACTGCGGACGCGGGGCCGTCATGCGATTGCTGGCTGCTGGCGTCCTACCCGGGATGGTCGGGACCGCACTGATCACCCACCTCCACTCGGATCACATCACCGATCTCAACGATCTGGTCACCACACGCTGGATCATGATGCCTGTCAACGTTCCGCTGCGAGTCGTCGGACCAGTCGGCACGAAAGCAATTGTCGACGCAATGTTGCAGATGCTCGGACCTGATCAGTCCTACCGCTTGGGACATCACGACGACCTGCGGGCGGCAGGTCCGCTCACCGTCGACGTCACAGAAGTCGGTCCCGGCGAGACACTCCAGATCGGCACTGTCACCGTGACCACACACGCGACGGACCACCGGCCTGTCGAACCAAGTCTCGGCTATCGCATCGCCGCCGACGGCCGAGTTGCTGCTCTCGCCGGCGACACCATTCCGTGCGAGGGACTGGACGATTTGTGTCGTGATGCAGACGTCTACGTGCAGACAGTCATCCGTGAGGATCTGGTGGCTCAACTGGCAGCGCTGCTTCCCAACAGCCAACGACTGCTCGACATCCTCGACTATCACAGCACTGTCGCCCAAGCTGGCCAGACAGCTTCTCGCAATCGAGTCAAAACTCTCGTTCTCACTCATTACGTCCCTGCGATGCAGCCGGGTGCCGAGGAAGACTGGCGGCGAGTTGCAGCCGAGCATTTCACGGGAACCATCGTCCTCGGGCCCGACCTCACATCAGTAGAAGTGTGAACGAAAGCTGAATTCGCGTTGGCGAACAGGCGAAGCGCGTCCATCGGACAATGGGGCGGGGTGACCGGTCGCCTACTGTGTCGTCGTGGCAGCAATCCGACTCGTCGGTGTATCCAAACACTTCGGTGACGTCAAGGCAGTAGACAACGTCTCTCTCGACATCGCCGATCGTGACTTCATGATCCTCCTTGGCCCATCGGGTTGCGGTAAATCGACTCTGTTGAGAACGATCGCCGGACTCGAAGATGTGACTGCCGGGGAAGTGTGGATCGGCGACACGATGGTCAACGAGGTCGAGCCCAAGGACCGGGACGTTTCGATGGTCTTTCAGAGCTACGCGCTCTACCCGCACAAGACCGTTCGGGCGAACATCGAGTTCCCCCTCAAGATTCGCGGAGTGGACAAAGCCGAACGGGCACAAGAAGCAGCAAAGGCAGCCGAGATTCTCGGTCTCACCTCACTCATGGACCGTCGACCGGGAGCCCTCTCAGGGGGTCAACGTCAACGAGTTGCCCTCGCTCGCGCAATCGTGCGGCGTCCTGCGGTCTTTTGTATGGACGAGCCTCTGTCGAACCTCGATGCCAAGTTGCGCTCGGAGACTCGCGCCGAACTTGTCGCTCTCCACGATCGCCTCGACGCGACTTTCGTGTACGTCACCCACGACCAAGTTGAAGCAATGACCATGGGCAATCGCATCGCAGTCATGCGCGACGGAAAGCTCGAACAAGTCGGCGCACCGAGTGACGTGTACGCCAAACCCGCCACCATCTTCGTCGCCCAGTTCATCGGCACACCTCCAAT
>JBIIKC010000105.1:0-5322 GCA_044233375.1 Ilumatobacteraceae bacterium | reverse complement strand
CTTTCGGCTTCGCAACATCGTGTCGCGAGGCTTCACACCCAAAGAAGTAGCTCGGATCGAGACCCAGGTCAGAGACCGAGCCGAACGTCTCGTCACCAATTTGATCGAGCGTTTTCCGTCGGGTGAATGCGACTTCGTCGAGGAAGTCGCGGCCCCCCTCCCGCTCAGCATCATCTGCGACATGATGGGCATTCCCGAAGAAGACCACAAGAAGATCTTCCACTGGACCAATGTCATTCTCGGTGTGGGAGATCCCGAATTCGTCGGCTCCTACGAGGATCTGATGACGGTTGCCCTCGATATGTTCACCTATGCCCAAGCTCTCGGCGAGGATCGCGTCAAGAATCCCCAAGAGGACGTCACGTCCGCGATGATGAACGCTGTCGTCGACGGCGAGCGACTCACTGCGCAAGAGTTCGGTTCGTTCTTCATTCTTCTCGTTGTCGCTGGAAACGAAACGACGCGAAACGCCATCAGTCACGGAATGAGACTTCTCACCGATCATCCCGATCAGCGCAAGATTTGGTTCGATGATTTCGAAGCGAACACCAAGACCGCAGTCGAAGAGATCGTTCGATATGCGACTCCCGTCATCCACTTCCGACGCACGGTTACCGAGGACACGGAGATATCGGGCCAGTCTCTGAAGGCGGGCGACAAGGTCGTCATGTGGTACTGCTCAGGCAACCGAGACGAGCGAATGTTCGCTGATCCGTTCACATTCGACGTTCGACGACCTCCTGCACCTGCGCAGATCGGGTTCGGCGCCGGTGGTCCTCATTTCTGCCTCGGCGCAAACTTGGCTCGTCGAGAGATCTCGGTGATGTTCGATGAGATTCGCCGTCGCCTTCCGAACATGCGGATCACAGGAGAACCCGCCATGTTGCAGAGCGCATTCATCAACGGCATCAAACGCATGCCGTGCTCGTGGACGTGATGAATTCGACGATCTGACTCGGCGACGGACGTCTCGATCAGATTCCCATAACTCCAGCCATTCCCACACCTCCGACTAGCCCATGTCTCCGACCAGGTAGTGGCGTCGGCACAGCAATTCGTAGCGGACGACATCACCGAACAGCGGCGTCGCCACATCGCCTGTGTCACCGACGACGACGGTTTCCCCCTCGTAGACGAGTTCACCATTGACCACCCGCGCGTTGTGCGTCGCTCGAGCCCCGCACCAACACCGAGCCTCGACCTGCATTTCGATTCGCTCATCGGCGACTTCCAACATCCTTTTCGTGCCCTCGAAAAGGAGACCGCGAAAATCGGTGATCAAGCCGAAGGCATAAACGTCGATACCCATCTCATCGACGACCCGGGCGATCTGATCGCACTGCATCGGCGTGTAGAACTGAACTTCGTCACAGACCACGAAATCCAGCGGGGCGCGCTCCGATACCAGATCGAACACGTCGACCTCCGGTGACACCTCGACTGCTGGCGCAGAAACCCCTAGGCGACTCGTGACCTGGGTGCCATCGCGATCGAGTTTGGTCAAAAGGAGACCTCGTCTTTCGCGTACCGAGAGATTGTGATGAATCTGTAGAGCGAGAGTGCTCTTACCCGATCCCATCGTCCCGAAACTGAAGCGGAGAGTCGCCATGCCGACCTCGAAACTACTCGGAATCGATATCTCGCTGTATCCAATGACACGTCGAGATTCCGGGGCGTCGATGAACGGTCCCGCACATGACGCCGGTGCTAGACAGGACGGTGCATGTCGACGCCTTCTCGCCGTACCTCTGTCACGCGGCTGACCCTGACCATCGGAATCTTCGGAGCATGTCTGAGTGTGCCAGCGATGGGTGGAGCAGCGACAGGAGACATCCAGCCAGTCTCCCCTCTCGAGACGAGCACCGTCACACCGAACCAAGCTGGACGTGACGCTCAGCGAACGGCCTACGAACTCCTCGGGGATCGCCCGTTTCAGGCGGTATTGATGAGTGGCGGACGAGCCGTGATGACCGCAAGTTCGCTCGGCACCTCGCCCATTTCCGATGTGCCGATTGCATCGATTTCGAAATTGGTCACGTCGGTGGCACTGATGCGCCTCGTCGAAAGTGGTGCTGTGTCCATGGACCGGACCATGGGCGATCTGTTCTCACCCGTGATTCTGCCCGAAAGCTGGCGGAGCGTCACATTGACTCAATTACTCACCCACACATCGGGGTTCGCTGCAGATCGTGACAGGTGGTTCAACGACACGTATGACTCCTGCTTCGACGCATTCCGCAGGATCGTGCAGCGCGACGTTCCAAGTGGGGCTGGATACGAGTATTCGAACACGAATTTTTGTGCGCTCTCTCTGATTGTCGGATCTCTCAGCGGGCCGTCCTACGAAGATGCTGTATTCCGACTCGTCTTGCGATCTCTCGGAATCACCCGCAAGAAAATGGATCCCGAATACTCGAACCTTTCCGGTGCTGGCGGTTGGCGAATGTCAGCTCTCGACATCGGACGAATCGTGTCAGCTGTCGATCCGGCTGCTCGGCTCAGTCCGCTGACGTCTGCGACCCGTACCCAGATGATTCAGCGGACTTCCTACAACTACGGCCTCGGAGTCTGGATTTGGGATCCCGACACCTACGGCCATTCGGGAAGTTTGTACCGCGCCAGGAGTATCGCTGTTCGTCTCCCCTCGGGTCGCGTCGCTGTCATCTTGACTCAGGCAACCTTCCCCGAGAGCGGACTCGATCTCCTGCCCATCGCCCAACGAATCGATGCCGCCTTCGGGTCGTCGTGCGCCGACTCACCGTGCGAATTCCGCGGGCTCGATCCTTTCAACGCAATCCCGACCGGCATACTTGGTCGGGCTCAGATCTGAGCCCGACCCACAGAACGTCATTCCTCCGGCACCCGCACATCAGCAACGACTGCGTAATGGTCACTCGCCACCACGCCTTCGACTGCCTCATGTCCCGCCAACCAGATGCGAATGGGATGACCAGCGGGCTTGCGACGCGGCCACGTGACGAACAAGTAGTCGATTCGTCGGTTCGGCCAGTTGGCATCCTTCAAGTACGGGTTCGCTGCATCCCACGTTCGACCATGGCCATCTCCGCGCAACTCCCACATGTCGGCGAACACGAGATTCGAATGCCTCACAGCGGTTCGCCCGGTCAGTCGACGAATTTCATCACTGTCGGGCACGGCATTGAAGTCTCCGCCGACGATGACCGGCAGTCCGCTATCGACGATTTTCAACTCGTCGTGAACCATGTCGGCGAGGGCATCGACCTGCGCAAGACGAACAGAGGAGCCGTCGAAGGAGTGGTCGAGGTGAGTGGTCGCAACCGGCCAGATCCCCCACGGGGTGTCGAGATGGCACATGAGCGCCGTCCGCACACGCGGTCGACCTGGAGCCGACGGGAGAAGGACACTACTCGAAGCAACAATTGGCCACCGTGACACGATGGCGTTACACATCACGTGTGAACGCCTCTTCGCCTCGCCCGGTTCCGATGATGTGGATTCCTTCGAGTGAAATCCGAGGAACTCCGCGATGTTTCCCGCTTGCCCTTCTCCCGGAATCGTCTCCTGGAGGAACAACACATCCGCATTCTGTTGCGCCAGGACGGATCGAATCGCCTGTTGACGCTCCTGCCATGGACCGAACGTCCACCACACATTCCAAGTCAGAATGCGCATCGGTGATCCACGTTTCGAAGTCGCTCAGCGAGAGACGTCGACAACCTGAGTTCCCCCACCAGCGGATGTACCGGACTCGGCCGAACCCGGGGCGGTCAAAGCGGCAATGACGACCGTGGCGTACGCCGCCAAGGCGACCAACACGACGAACGGAGCAATTTTCAGCGAGCGTCGCGGAGTGCGCTGGGATTCGTACTCGAATATCTCGTGACTCATCATGGAGAGGTCTTCGGTCGTTCTTCCCTCTGGCTTGAGACATTCGCGAAGAAATCTCCTTTTCGATCGACAGGATCCAGATCTGCTGATCCTCCTCCTCGAGGCATCGGTTACGGTTTCACAGGGAATTCGACAGAAAGCCGACCCGAAAAGGAGCCGAATCAACGTGGAACAGCGATTCGAGAACGGATTCAACGGACGCATCGCAGTCGTCACCGGCGGAGGAACCTGTATGGGACGAGAACTCGTCCGCCAATTGCTTGCGGACGGATGTGATGTCGCCACCTGTGACGTCATGGAGGACAACCTCACGGAAACTGCCGAGATCTGTGCGAGCGACGATCCAGCCGTCTCTGGTCGACTCCTCACCCACGTGGCCGATGTTTCCGATGAAATGCAAGTTCTCGCATTCCGAGATGCCGTGGCAAGCTGGCGTTCTCACGTCAATCTGTTGTTCAACAATGCAGGCATCGGCGGCGGTGGAAGCATCGTCGATTCGGATCGAGCCGAGTGGGACAAGACGTTCTCCGTCTGTTGGAACGGCGTCTACTTCAATACCCGAGCTTTCATGCCCCTTCTTCTGGCATCTCCCGCCGGACACGTGATCAACACCAGTTCCGTGAACGGCTTCTGGGCGTCTCTCGGCCCGAACATTCCTCATACTGCCTACAGCGCGGCGAAGTTCGCCGTCAAAGGATTCACAGAGGCACTGATCACGGACTTTCGGATGAACGCTCCCCACCTTCTGGCTTCCGTCGTCATGCCCGGCCACATCGGAACATCGATTGCGATCAACTCGCGTCGACTTCTCGGTAGCGACCCGAAGGAGATGACCGAAGAGCAGATCGCCCAAGTTCGCGAGCGACTGACACGAGCGGGTCTCGATGTCAGCGGAGCGAGCGATGAGGACCTTCGTGTCGGCATTCAGGCCCAAGGAGAGGCATTCCGGGACAACGCCCCGATGACGGCTGCAGAGGCGGCCGCCGTCATCCTCGACGGCGTTCGCAAAGGAACTTGGCGTATTCTGGTCGGAGCTGATGCTGTGGTACTCGACGAGATGGTGCGAGCTCATCCTGAAGACGCGTACCTTCCTGACTTCATGGATCGTGTGCACTCTCGGGGCGCGCTGCGTTTCACTGCTGGCAACTTCGACTGAACTTCGACCGCCACTTCTTCCTTACCCCTTGTCATCGACCGACCCGCTCTCGCCTGCGAAAGAGGAATCAACATGTCTCCATATTGGGATTCACCACAGATCATCGGAGTTCTCAAGGAGGTCAAGCCGCATGAGCGCAGAGTGGCAATGACACCAGCAGGGGTGGCTGCGCTCGTGTCCGATGGACGTACTGTGATCGTCGAGGCCGGCGCAGGAGACGGATCCGGTTTCCGCGACATCGAGTACACCTCGGCAGGTGCACGCATTGCTCCGACACCCGCCGCGGTTGCCGGCGA
>JBIIKC010000171.1:0-3887 GCA_044233375.1 Ilumatobacteraceae bacterium | reverse complement strand
ACCATGAACACACCCGCAAAGATCGGTGCGATCTTCTGCAGACCCTTGAGTTCTGCGATCTGTCGTGTGTGTCGCCGCTCGTAGATCATGCCCACGAGGAGGAACAGGGCTCCGGTCGAGACGCCGTGGTTCACCATCTGCATCACACCGCCACTCACCGCCTGAGACGAGAAGGCGAATGTTCCCAACACGATGAAACCGAGGTGGGCAACTGATGAATACGCAACGAGCCTCTTGAGGTCGGTTTGCATGGTTGCTGCGATTGCACCCCAGATGATGCCGACGACGGCGAGGGTCAAGAAGATCTCGCGACTCCACAAAGCAGCCTCGGGGAACAAGTACACACCGAATCTCAGGAGACCATAGGTTCCGAGTTTCAACAGAACGCCGGCCAAGATCACCGAGCCGCCAGTTGGCGCCTGGGTGTGAGCATCGGGGAGCCATGTGTGCAACGGGAACAGCGGCACCTTGACTGCGAAGGCAATGGCAAAAGCGAAGAACAGCCACCGTGCGGTACTCGTTGCAAAACTCGCCCCTTCGGCGATTTGCACGAGGTCGAATGTGACGAATCCGAGATCACGTTCGGCCAGGATCGCCGTCGTCACGATTCCGACGAGCATGAAGGCTGAGCCGACCATCGTGTACAGAAAGAACTTTGTTGCGGCGTAGATCCGCTGGTCGTATCCCCATCCTCCGATGAGGAAGTACATCGGCACGAGAACGATTTCGAAGAACAGGAAGAACAAGAAGAGATCGAGACTGAGGAACGAACCCATGACTCCTGCCTCGAGAAGCAGCAACCACGACAGATAGCGCTTCTCGTCGTGATGTGGGTCGACGCCAACGATCACGAGAGGGAACAACATGCCCGTGAGCACGACGAGGAACAAGGAAATTCCGTCGACACCCACGTTCCAGCCGATGCCCCACGCACCGATCCATTCGTGACGTGAGGCGAATTGGAAGCCTTCCTCGCCCTTTTCGAAAGCGGCGAGCAGCCACAGTCCGAGTGCACCGGTGAACACCGAGGACAACACAGCGATCAGCTTCGTGATCTCGGGTCGGCGGTTCGAAGACAGAACTGTGAACAACGCCCCGAGTGCAGGTGCGGCGATCAACGCCGTGAGAATCGGAAACGGCAGTGAGCCTTCAGTCGCTGCAGCGATCATCGACATCACAGCACCACTCCTCGTAGGAAGAACCAGATCAAGAGAGCGAGAACTCCGACTCCGACGCCGGCTGCGTACGTGCGGACCGCACCGGTCTGAGTGCGCCGCATGGACCCTGCAGCTCGCTGCACGAGAGTCGCGACGCCATTGACCGCACCGTCGACGATCCGATTGTCGACCGTTGCGACAGCATCGAAGGCATCACGGCCTCGACCGCCCATGAAGTTCGTGATCGCCTCGTCGTAGTACCAACCTCGAGCAAGGACTTCCGGCTCGACCGCTCGAATTCGGTTCTTCGAGTACACGAGAACCGATGCAGCGATACCAGCAAGAGCAACGGCTGCTGCAATGACGAGCAACAGGTACTTGTTCTCGTAGGCCCACGACGTATGGATGTCGGCTTCACCGAACTCGACCACTGGATGCAGCCACTTCTCGAGGAAGTGGAGGTCCTTGGTGAACGGCAGTTGTATCACTCCGCCGACAATCGACAGTCCGGCGAGAACGACGAGCGGGAAGAGCATGGTGGCTGGACTCTCATGAGGCTCGTTGCCTCCATGAGCTCCATTTTCTTCACTGCGATCCTTCCAGCGAGCTTCACCGAAGAAAACCATGATGACTTGGCGCGTCATGTAATAAGCGGTCAACAGGGCTGTCACCATTCCCACGACATAGAGGATCGGGCTCTTGGCGAAGGCGAACAGAAGAATCTCATCCTTGCTCCAGAAGCCCGCAAACGGAGGAACTCCTGCGATGGCCAGCCAGCCGATGATGAACGTCATCGCCGTTACCGGCATCAACAAGCGCAGGGCACCCATCTTCCGCATGTCCTGTTCGTGGTGCATGCCGTGGATGACAGAGCCGGATCCGAGGAACAAGAGAGCTTTGAAGAATGCATGGGTGATCATGTGGAAGATCGCCGCAACATAAGCGCCCGAACCCACTGCCAGGAACATGAATCCGAGCTGGCTGACGGTCGAATATGCAAGAACTTTCTTGATATCGGTTTGAGCAACTGCGATTGTTGCCGCGAAGAGCGCTGTTGCAACTCCCACGATGGCGATCAGAGTCGGAGCCCAATCGAACGCAACCTCGATGACTGGGTTGACTCGAGTCATCAAGAAGACCCCGGCAGTCACCATCGTCGCAGCGTGGATGAGGGCAGACACTGGAGTCGGTCCTTCCATCGCATCGGGAAGCCAGATATAAAGGGGCAACTGGGCGCTCTTGCCGCATGCACCGATGAACAGCATCAAAGCGATCGCCGTCGCCGTCACCGCAGAAAGAGCACCATCCTCGGCGGCGTGGTTGAGACCCTCGTAGCTGAGAGTTCCCACCGCGCCGAACGCGAGGAACATCCCCATCATCACTCCCCAGTCGCCGACTCGGTTGGTGACGAACGCCTTCTTGCCCGCGGTGGCAGCGCTGTCTCGTGTGTGCCAGAACGAAATCAGGAAGTACGAGCAGGTCCCGACACCTTCCCAGCCGAGGAAGGTCACGAGCAGGTTCTCGCCGAGAACCAACATCAACATCGAGAACACGAACAAGTTCAGATACAGGAAGAACTTGGAGAACTTCGGGTCTCCGTGCATGTAACCGATCGCATAGAGGTGAATCAGCGATCCAATTCCCGTCACGAAAAGTGCCATCGTGATGCTCAGCGGGTCAGCCAGGAATGCCAGATCGATCGACAAAGATCCGACAGGAATCCACGAGAACAACGTCTCGACGTGGTGTCTTTCGCTTTCGTCTCGAGAAAGAAGGTCGAAGAAAACGCCGACCGTGACAATGAACGAAGCTGCTGTCATCGCCGTTGCGACAAAGCCGGCCTTGGGTTCACCGAGAATCCGTCCGAAGACGAGGACGATGAAAAAGCCTGCAAGTGGCAAGGCAGGGATCAACCACACGAGATCGAGCATCTTTCCCTCCTCAGCCCTTGAGCACCGAGATGTCGTCGGCCGTCGCTCCCGGACGGCGTCTCATGATCGCGACGATGATGCCGAGACCAACGACGACTTCCGCAGCTGCGACAACCATCACGAAGAACACCGTCGTCTGCCCGCCGATGTCTCCGATCTTCTTGGCCAGAGCCACAAAACTCAAATTGACGGCGTTGAGCATCAGTTCGATGCACATGAACATGACGAGCGGATTGCGGCGCACGAGCACGCCGACCGTACCGATACCGAAGAGCACAGCCGCGAGAACGAGGTACCAAGTGGTCGTCGGTGTGAGGGAAGCGATCATGGACGTCATGCCTTACCCTTCGCCGATGAATCGCTCTCGGAATCGCCCGTCGAACGCACGCGCCGAGTCAGCACCACGGTTCCGACGACTGCAACCACCAGAAGCACGGACGTGATTTCGAACGCGACGACATAGTCGCCAAAGATGCTCCGTGCCAACTGACGAATGTTCGAATCGTGATCACCTGTCTCTTCGGCGATCAGCAGACCCTGCCCGCGCTGCGCAACGGCATTGCGCGCTGCGACCACGGACGCAGCCACGAGACCGACGACGCCGACACCGATGATTGCGGCAAGCGGACGCTGGATGCGAAAGGGTTCGGCACTGATGTCTTCTGTTCGATCGACGCCGAGAAGCATGATCACGAAGAGGAAGAGAACGACGATCGCACCTGCATAGACGATCACCTGAACGACGGCAAGAAAGTGAGCCTCCTGCGCCACGAACAGCACAGCGACCCCGAAGAGGGTC
>JBIIKC010000104.1:0-5356 GCA_044233375.1 Ilumatobacteraceae bacterium | reverse complement strand
ATCCTCATGTTCTGCATCGCCTTCGGACTGTCGATGGACTACGAAGTGTTCCTGCTGTCACGAATCAAGGAGGAATACGACCGCGTCGGCGACAACGACTCGGCCGTGGCTCTCGGTCTCGAGAGGACGGGCCGCATCATCACGGCAGCTGCAGTACTGCTGTCGATCACCTTCTTCGCATTCGGCACGTCGGGTGTGAGTTTCATCAAGATGTTCGGTATCGGTCTCGGGATCGCAGTACTGATGGACGCCACAGTGGTTCGAGCATTCCTCGTACCGGCATTCATGCGTCTTGCAGGCGATGCGAACTGGTGGGCTCCCGCGCCTCTGAGGCGACTCCACGACCGATTCGGACTGAAAGAGGGCGAACCTCACTGAAGCACATTGCCTCACTGAATGTTGCATTCATACTACATAGCATTTATGCTCTGATCTCGTGTCACGACCATCTCGAGAAGAGACTCCGGTTTTCAACAGACTGGAACAAGTTCGCGCCGATCGTGGATTGACCCGTCAGGCTCTTGCCGATGCCGTCGGCGTGCACTATCAAACCATCGGCTATCTCGAACGAGACGAGTACAGCCCGAGTCTCTCACTCGCCCTGCGGCTTGCGACTGCTCTCGAGATCGCCGTTGGGGACCTGTTCTCTCTCTATCCATGGGTTGACGAAGCGGTACCAACACGCGTCCCCGAACCCGCACGATGAGCTGGTTCCCCGAATGGTCATCCATCGTCGGCGTGACCGTGGTGATCGGTCTCGTCGGATTCATTCGGCGTATCCGACGTATCCGACATATGTATGCCGAGCATCGGATAGCTCGCTTCTTCGACTGGCCATTTCACGATGGCGGAAAACCGACACGCGTTTATTGGCTCGAAGGTGTCACGCAGAGCGAGGTCGAGAACGCCCTGTACGGATACACCGACAGGCAGTGGGGTTGGCTGTGTAGCCCGAGAATGCGCAAGGTCCTCACATTCGCCAATCCTGCGTCGTGGGCGCTTGTTGTGTACGGATCGACAGACTTGCCGTTCAATCTGGGTTTCTCCGACTCAGCGCTCTCGTTGTGGGGCTTCACCCCAATCCCTCTCTGGCTTGCCGTTCGCCGCTCCGTTCGACTCGTTGCCGATGCCCCAGATGAGATGCTCGACGAACGGCTGGTAGCACTCCGCGACCGCACCTACGTCGGTAGCTACAGAGTGCTTGCGTTCCTACTCGGAGTTCTCGCCGCCTCGATGATCGTTCTCAACGACTTCAACGATGACCTCGGTGACGATGCTGTGGCGACTCAACTCCAACTGTTGACCGCAGTTTCCTACGCCGCAATTTGGGCAGTACCCGCTCTGCCAAGCGTGCTTCTCGCCTGGACTCTTCGCAACGAGCACCCGACGAAGGACGCTTGAACGCATTCCATGTCTCGACGAGAAAGGACCACCGTGAATACCGGCCCCGCTACCAACCATGACGCAACTACCTCTCCAGGTTCGCATTTCACGCGCCGACGCCGATCCCTGCCATTGATGGCGACATTGATTGTCGTTGCCCTGATCGCCGGACTGATCACAGGCATCGTCGTCTCCCGTTCCGAAGAGGCTGCAACCGGTCTCGTGTGGACCGAGGTCGATGGCGGTGTCGAGGAAGCGACGCTCGTCGTTCCAGCAAATCACAATGAGATCGATGGTCAAACACTGGATATTCGTGTTCTGCGCAGACCGGCTGATGACGAGGCCACCCGCATCGGCAGCTTGATCGTCAACCCTGGCGGCCCCGGCTTCGGCGCAGACATCATGGTTGTCGGGGCAGAGGATTATTTCGATCCTGAGATTCTGAATTCCTTTGACATCGTCGGATTCGATCCGCGTGGCACCGGTGCCAGCAGACCGGCGATCGATTGCATCGACGACTACGACTCCGTCGATGCTGCGACCGACCTCACCCCAAGCGACGAAGCCGCGCGCAAAGCACAGATTGTTGCCGTCACGACCCAAGCGCAGAATTGCATCGAACGAACCGGAGAGGCGATCGTCCACATGACTACTGCATCGACAGCACGTGACATCGATGTACTCAGACGTGCTCTCGGCGAGGAAAAGATCTCATTTTTCGGCACCTCCTATGGCTGCAGACTCGGAGCGACCTGGGCAACCCTGTTTCCGGAAACGGTGCGGTTCGCCGTGCTCGACGGATGCGAAGACCCACAGGCGGATGCCCTGGAGTCGATCCGGCAGCAAGCAACCGGTTTCCAAGCCTCGATTGAAACATTCATCGAAACATGCATCGATGCCGGCACAGAATGTCCGATTCCGCATGATGGTGATCCCACCGCCGCTCTTCGTGAGCTTTGGACTCTGGCCGGAGCCGAGGGAATACCGAGCCTTCCTGGCAGACCGACAGTGAATGAGTCGGTCTTGAGCACAGCGATCACAGTGTCGATGTACTCAGAAGACATTTGGCCGACGTTCGCAACAGCCGTTGCGATGGCTCTCGAAGGAGACGGCAGTCTTCTGACACAGTTGGCTGATGCCTACACCCAGCGACGCGAGGATGGCACCTGGGGCAACGAACTCGAAGCGCTTTCTGTGATCACCTGCATGGATCAAGTCCAGTCCCCAACGACTGAAGAGTGGTCGACCCTCTACTCCGAGCTGACAACGATCGCACCTCTCGTCTTTCCCGAGGGAGTCTTCTCATTCCCGATCTGCGATGTCCTGCCAGAAAGCCCAGACGAGCCCGTCACAATCACCGGCGAAGGAACTCCCGAGTTGCTCGTCATCGGTAACACCGGCGATCCAGCCACCCCGTTCGCGTCAACCGAGCGAATGGCCGATGCACTTGCTTCATCAGTGCTGGTGGCCGTGGAGAGCAACAACCATGGTGGATATGGCACCAACGACTGCATCAACGACATAGTGCACCGTTACTTGATCGACGGCACGATTCCAGCAGTCGGTACTCGTTGTTGATCCCTCCGAGAGGTGAGCAGGGATTGCTCATGCCAATCACAATTCGGACAGGTCGTGCAGTTTGAACTCGCTCCATTGACGGAAACATCAATCGCTGTCGGTTCCCAAGGCTGAGCACGCTTCGACCATTGGCACACCGCTCAGGTGAGCCAGCGGTTCGACGAGCAGCCGCATATCGACCTTTCCACTGATCCGAACCTGGGCGCCAACAAACCGAAAGCGCTCCGCAGGGAAGCGGTGTGGCAAACGGTGTCATGCCAGCGACAATCATGACCGTTACCCAATTTTGGAACACCGGCGCGCCTACCATCTCCGCTCGTGAAGAATCTCATTGGGAGCACCGAATCGTTTGTACATCCGTCAGCAAATCACTCACGATGGAATTTCATTCGACTTGCGCTCGTTCTGATTATCGCCCCACCCATCGTCGGATTGTTCCTCGCCGTTCTTGCTGCTTCGATTCCGAACGAACGCGTTGCAGATCAACTCGTTGAAGCAACCGGAAATGATTGGCTCGATGGTGGGAACTACCCCGATGGACCGATCACCGGTTTCCGAGTCGATCGGTCTGGGGAGTGTGTATCGCTCACGATTGGGTTGTCCGGGCCTGAATCCTCGGCGTTCTCGGATGCGATTCGAAACCCCACCCTCGGCGATTGCTCGGAGACTGAGCAAAGGTTGTTCGACTATGCCGAAAGCGGAACTATCGAGAGCGCCTACGAATACTTTCGATATTGGCACGGGCATGCAGTTTTTTCTCGACCACTGATCGCACTTGTCGGACTGGACGGTACTCGTGTGATTGCCTTTGGCGGCCTCTTCCTGTCGCTTTTTGGCCTTGCCAGGTCACTGCAAAAGGCTCATGGGACACGAACGTCGGTCGGTCTCCTATCGCCGTTGGTACTGACTGCCGGCTTTGCTGACCAGCCATTGGCGCTTCAGCACTCCTGGTCGACCATCACGATTCTCTGCAGCACGTGGATCATCCACGAGCTGCTCCGGCGGGACAGCAGCTACCAACGGATTGCGGTGACCTCGTTTCTCGCTGGAGCAGTCTTCGTCTATGTCGACATCTTGCTGAACCCACCGATGAGTTGGGTTTTGACGATCCTCGTTGTGACGCTTGCAGCGAGCCATCGACACACTGGATTCGCTCTTGGGCGTCGCTCACTCGTCGCGACTGTGGCATGGATCATCGGATATTCGTGGATGTGGTTCAGCAAGTGGCTTCTAGCTGCGACGGTCTATGGAGTATCCACCGTCGGGTCGACCATTAGCGATCAAGTGACATTTCGACTCGATGGAGAGAACGAATATCGCGAACAAGTGACTGGCATCCTCGGAACGACCCGCTACAACATTTCTGCATCTCGATATGGGTGGCTGTCCGAACCACTGGCGATTCCAATGTTGATTGGACTCGTGATTGCTGCGGCATATTTCATCTTCTCGAGAGTCATGCAGCGTGAACACTCACGAACTCGACGCGGATGGGACCGAGCCATCATCGTTGCACCAGTTCTGATCATCGTCAGCTGGTACGAGTTGCTTCGCAATCACAGTCAGATCCATTACTGGTTCACGTACAGATCCGTTGCAGTCGGGATCGGAGTGATCGCCGTCGGTCTCCTGTCGCAACTGACGAATCCGATGGATCTGAGTACGAAACATTCCGATTCGGACGATTGGACGGCAGTCGACCAGAAACCGAGTCAATCCGAGGTCCCGCAAGTCGTCGACCACTGAGAATTTGGATCGACTCCATCTGGCAGCCACGTCCCATCCATATCCCTCATTGCCCACCACTGGAGGCAATTTTCGATGACCACTTGGTCATTGCCGTTGGCCTGTAGGGGCTTGACCATTTCACCATTGTTCTGACGCAGCAACCGAGTGCACCAGAGTTCCTTCTACTGTGTTTCCGGCAGTCGGTACTCGTTGTTGATCTCTCCGTGAGGTGAGCAGGGATTGCTCATGCCAATCACAATTCGGACAGGTCGTGCAGTTGAACCTGCTGCCTCGAAAGGGAATTCAACAACAGTTGATTGCCACCGCAAAGGCTGAGGACACGTCGAGCATGCGCGCGTCGCCCAGCCGTCCATGCCGTTCGACAAGCAATCCAAGAGACACCGAGCAGTGGTTGATCACTGCGACAGAGGCCGCAATCGCGCCACTGCGCTGCTGACGTCCCGCCAACTCGGGTTCGAAGCGGATAGAGACAATTGAATATCGACATTCTGAGTGCTGGTGAGTGCCCTGGGGAAGGATCTGAAGTCACGCGCCGACTGCTGGGGAGAAATGTCAAGATTCCTGAAAACCGCTAGGGCGTGTCCTCCAGTGCAGCGAGTCCCGATTTTGTCGACTGATCGTCCTGAGCACGCCTGCACGGATTTCT
>JBIIKC010000103.1:0-5486 GCA_044233375.1 Ilumatobacteraceae bacterium | reverse complement strand
AGGAATAGATGGTTTCGAACTGTGTCGCACGATTCGCAAGTCGAGTGACGTGCCGATCGTGATGGTCACCGCCCGAGCCGATACGCACGATGTTGTCGCTGGACTCGAAGCGGGAGCAGACGACTACCTCACCAAGCCATTTGCGCCGAAGGAATTGTCCGCGCGGATTCGGGCATTGTTGCGTCGGGCCCGTCCGGCCAATCCCAGTCAACCCAGTCTCACGTTCGGGGTACTCGAGGTTCTGCCCGATGAAGGCAAGGTTCTCAAGAGCGGCGAGGAGGTTCACCTCACCAAGACCGAGTTCAGACTGATCTGTGAATTGGCCCAGAATCCGGGGAAGGTGTTGAGCAGAGAGCAGCTGCTCGATCAAGTCTGGGGCTACGGCTATTTCGGCGACGGGCGACTCGTCGATGTTCACGTCCGCCGATTGCGCACCAAGGTCGAAGAGGACGCAGCCAATCCTCGTCACGTCGTCACAGTGCGAGGTCTTGGCTATCGGCTCCAGGGCTGACCGACCTTGGCAACTGCGCAACGACCCACCCCCGGCTTCTCTCTCAAGCCGCCGCTCGATCCGCGTGGAGTCGTCCTGCCCGACACGCAGTCCGACAGCCGTCGCCGCCGTGGTCGATTCGGCCTGAGAGCTCGAATTCTTCTGACATTCGGACTCGGGAGCCTTGCTTTGTCGGCATTCCTTGCGATCTCGACCTACAACCTGACACGTTCGAGCGTCGTCGAAGAACGCGAAGCCTTGGCTCTCGACTCGGCATCGCCGAATGCCAAGGAAGTCAACCGGTGGATTCAAACGAGCATCAGTAATGCAGAAACCGAGATGGAGAACAACGCATTGCGACAATCTGGACTCATTGTCGACGGGGAATGGAAGCCCGTAACCACACAGTTCGCCGAGAATCCTGCTCCCCAACAACTTGCAGATGAGATTCTGCGAACCGATCTTCCCCAGTTCATGAGAGTCGAGATCGAAGGTGGTCTCTATCTGGCTATGGGGTTCCCACTGCGATTCCAAACGAACGGCACTCCTCAGAGTGCTGTGTATCTCGAGTTGGCGCGTCTCGAAGACGTTCGATCCACCCTCGAAAGCATCAGCCGAATTCTCTTCATCGCAACTGCTGCCACAACTCTGCTCGGCATACTCCTCGGGATCGTTTCAGCCTCACGCGCCGTGCGACCACTCACCGCTGCGAGTCGTGCAGCGCAGGCGATCGCAAGCGGACGTCTCGACACACGTATGGAGTCCACCGACGATCCCGACCTCGAGATGATCACCACTTCGTTCAACGAGATGGCGCGCGCGCTCCAGACTCGAATCGAGCGTGACAATCGCTTCACTTCCGATGTCAGTCACGAGTTGCGTTCTCCCTTGATGACGATGACGACGTCTGTCGAAGTGATGCAGTCTCGACGGGCTGAAATGCCCGAGCGCGCCCAGACCGCACTCGACCTTCTGGTAGCGGACGTCCATCGATTCCAAGTACTCGTCGAAGATCTCCTCGAGATCTCGAGGTTCGATGCCGGTGCCATTCGGCTCGACTTCGAAGAATTCGGTGTCGCCGAGTTCGTCCGCCAAGCAATAGCCATCAGCAGCGCTCCGCAGACTCGACTGACGATCGAGCCGGAAACGGAAGAACTATTCGTACAGGGAGACCGTCGCCGGCTCGCCCGAGTCATTGCGAACTTCATCGACAACGGTCTTGCATACGGCGGAGGTGACTTGGACATCAGAGTGTCGATTCCCAAGGAAAGTCCGATCGCCCCCAGTGTGAGGATCTCCGTCGAAGATCACGGTCCGGGTGTCGCACCGGACGAACGCGAACTCATCTTCGAGAGATTTGCGCGCGGAGCCTCTGCAGGACGGCGTAGCGGATCAGAAGGTGCTGGCCTCGGGCTTTCTCTTGTCGTCGAACACGTGAAGCTCCACCAGGGGCGCGTGTGGGTCGAGGATCGACCCGATGGTCAAAAGGGTGCGTGTTTCGTCCTCGAGCTTCCGACGGTGACTCTGTGAGTCGCTCGTACAGCTCGAAAGATCCGGTGGGGTTGCGAATCGTCGCCGGAGGCAGACGAGGAGTCGTGGCATTCGTGTGCTCTGCAGTGCTGTTGAGCAGTTGCTCGATCGGTGCCGAGGACTCTCCGCGAACCTGGTCCGACTGGGACCGATTCGACGAACTCCCCCAAGGTTCCACTTCAGGAGTGGAGAGGATCTACCTGATCGACAGCCGGGCCGAAGAACAAGGATCGGCGAAGTTGACGACGGTCAAGCGCGATGTCGACGAGAACTCACAGCCGTACCAAGCAATTCTCGATGTGCTGTTCGAAGGTCCCACGAGCAGCGAAGCCGGCAGCGGGCTCAAGTCGAGCATTCCTGCGGGACTGGTCGTGATCAGCGAACCGCAATTCGGCCAGGGCACTGTTCAAGTCGATCTCTCCGAAGAACTGACGACTGCCCTCGGTGACAACCTCGTCGATGCGCTGGCGCAGATCGTTTGGACACTCTGTGAGCGCCCGCAAACCGTACAGGTTCGCATACTGGTCGAAGGTCGTCAGATTTCTTGGCCTCGTGCCGACGGAACGCTCATCGACCGGCCTCTGACTCCATTCGACTTTCCGGGTTTCGCTGCGACGAGCCAACCGGACTTCCCAGGAGTCATCGAGCCGCCCAGCGCCAACTGATTCCTCGATTGTCAGCCGAAGAACGCTGTGCGAATCTGCTCGAACATGTCGAGATCCACATGACGGGTGCCACCGACGACCTCACTCAGGGGAACGCGCGTCACCTGTGAGCATTTGAGCGCGATCAGGGTTCCGAAGGATCCGTCATGGGCAGCTTCGACTGCTTCGAGTCCGAAGCGCGTCGCCAAGACGCGATCGTATGCACTCGGAGTTCCTCCACGCTGAACATGGCCGATCTGCACGACTCGCGCTTCGTAGCCTGTTCGCTGCTCGATTTCGTGAGCGATCGCAACGGACACTCCCCCGTACCGAGGTCGTCCCCACTGATCGATCTCGTATTCAGCAAGGTTCATGGTTCCCGGAATGGGATTAGCGCCTTCGGCGACAACCACGATCGATGCATATCGTCCGCGATTGTGGCGGCGACTCACGGTGGAACTGATTTCGGCGATGTCGAACGGCACTTCGGGAACGAGGATTGCTGTCGCCCCGCCTGCCATTCCCGCATACATGGCAATCCATCCAGTATCTCGTCCCATGACCTCGACGACCATCACTCGGTCATGACTTTCTGCGGTCGTATGCAGACGATCGATCGCATCGGTCGCGATCTGTACGGCGGTGTGGAAACCAAAAGTCAGATCGGTGCCCATCACGTCGTTGTCGATCGTCTTGGGCACACCGATCATGGGCAGCCCTGTTCGATCATGAATCATCGATGCAACGGTCAGAGATCCGTTGCCGCCGATCACGATCAAGGCATCGAGCCGAAGCTCGGCGAAGCACCGCTCGACACGCTCGATGCCATCGGCGTGATCGAAAGGGCTACCCCGTCGGGTTCCGAGGATGGTCCCTCCTCGCGGCAGGAGTCCTCTCACGGTTCCGATGTCCATGTCGATGAATCGTTGCTCGAGGACTCCGTCCCAGGAATCGTAAAAGCCGACGAATTCGTCGCCGAAGACGGTCTCTCCCTTGCGGACAATCGCCCGGATCACTGCATTCAAACCTGGACAATCTCCGCCGCCGGTGAGCATCCCGATACGCATGGGGACAGCCTAGGCACCTCGGTTCGGTGGAGGTTCTCGCGTTCGAACAGTCCAGTAACGATCCTCTCGTGACGAATTGGCTCGATCGCATGTCGCATCGCAACATCGCACGTGACGTGTCTTCTCGTCCATCCGGTTCTCGTGAAATACTCTCCCCATGGCTTGGGATTCCTCTCGACAAGTTCCATGGGGTCGACTGTTCCGAGAATGGCTCGTCTACGCAATCGTCATGATCGTCGTCTTCGTCCTGTTCCTACGTGACACCGTGACAGGCGGTTCAGTTCTCGGCCTTGCTGCGTCATTCCCTCTTTATCTCGCTTTCGGGGCCGTTCTGGCGAAATTCGGCTACCAACGCAAGACGTTTCGCGATCTCCGGTCGGCGACCGAATCGTCTCGGCCCATGTCTCGACCGTCGGATCGAGCAACTTCGAACTCCCGTCATCGACCGCAACCAACAAGTCGAACATCGACTGGGCCATCTCAGCATCGTCCGAAGAATGCGAAGAGGAAGCGATGACCGATCAGTACGTCCTTGCGATCGATGCCGGTACCACCGGTGTGAGATGTCGTGCAGTCTTCGCCGATGGACGCAACGGACCGACTGCCTACCGCGAGTTCACCCAGTTCTTTCCCCACCCAGGATGGGTCGAGCACGATCCGAGTGAGATTTGGTCTGCGGTCGTCACGACTTTTCGTGAGATCACCGACCAACTCGGATTACCCGAATGCATCGGCATCACCAATCAACGCGAAACAGTGCTGGCGTGGAATCGAGTCAGTGGCGAAAGCTACGGCAAGGCAATCGTCTGGCAGGATCGACGCACTGCGGATGTCTGTTCACATCTCGAGAGCGACGGTCATCTCGACCGAGTTCGCGCGATCACTGGTCTCGTACTCGATCCGTATTTCTCCGGTACGAAGATGGCTTGGATTCTCGAAGCGGTGCGTGTCGACCAAGGTTCGATACCGACCGACTTGATTCTCGGAACCATCGACACATGGATTCTCTGGAATCTCACAGCTGGAGATGTTTTTGCAACCGATCCTTCGAATGCGAGTCGAACAATGTTGTTCGACATTGGGCAGATGTGCTGGAGCGACGAACTTTCCGATGTTCTGCGTGTGCCTACGAATCGGCTGGCGCAGGTACGACCGTCATCGGGAACGTTCGGTTCCACGTCCCATGACGAACTTCCGACAGGGATTCCGATCACTGGTATTGCAGGCGATCAGCAAGCGGCTCTTTTCGGTCAGGCATGTTTTCTGCCAGGTATGGCCAAGAACACCTATGGCACAGGCAGCTTTGTCCTGATGAACATCGGCCAGTCCTGTCCTGACGTTCGCTCGGGACTTCTCACCACCGTTGCATGGAGTCTGCAGGCGCCCAATGGAACGATCGAGACGACATACGCGTTCGAGGCATCGATTTTCGTCACGGGTGCCGCCGTCCAGTGGTTACGAGATGGCCTCGGAATCATCGATTCCTCCTCTCAGATCGAATCTCTCGCTCGAACTGTTCCCGACAATGGCGGGGTCGTCTGTGTTCCAGCGTTCGCTGGACTCGGAAGTCCATGGTGGGACCCTCACGCACGGGGCGCAATTTTCGGTCTCACTCGAGGCTCCACTCGGGCACACCTCGCTCGTGCGGTCATCGAATCCATGGCCCTACAAACGAGGGATGCCATCGAGGCAATGCGCGATGCGAGTGGCACCGAATTGGTCGAGTTGCGCGTCGACGGAGGCGCCTCCGTCATG
>JBIIKC010000102.1:0-5487 GCA_044233375.1 Ilumatobacteraceae bacterium | reverse complement strand
CGAGTGGCTCGTTACCCAGTTCGATTCCGGAGAGGACTGCGACTCCGAGAGCTGCACTCGACAACGCAAGGGCATTGCGTCGCGTTCGAGTTCTCAGTGCCGCAACGGTGATCGGACCGATGAACTCGATGGCCACTCCTTTGCCGAGTGGTAGTCGGTCGATTGCGATGTAGAAGAACGTGTTCATCAGCGACGTGGCGATGCCGAAAACTGCCATCGCAACGAAGTCCTTGCGTGTCCACCGTTGGCGAAGTCGAGGTCCAGCCAGGACGACAAGAACGAGTGCTGCTCCGAGGACGCGCATCCACGCAACAGTTCTCGGTGAAACCTCATCGAACAGATCGACGGCAATGACCGCCCCGAGATATTGCGCAACTGCACTGAGGAGGAAAAGCGCTTCAGGGGGCGCGCTCGTCACCGACGTGAGCGCCGATGGCCGGCGTTGCGTGTTCAGTCGAACAGTTCCGGATCGGTGCGACAGATCTCCTGCCAGAGTGGCTGGAATTGGAACCACCCAGCCAGGCTGTGGCCGGTCTGTTCACGCGTGTAGGCCGCATATTCGTGAGGGATCTTCTTCGGGGTGCCCGCAGCCATTGCGAGCAACTGGGCATGACACGAGCGGTCCATCGACAAGAACCAGAACGCTGCTTCTTCAACTGTGGAGCCAACCGTGAACAGCCCGTGGTTCTGGTGAATGGCGGCCTTGCCCGTCGGGAACATCGACGCCAGCTCACGTCCGGCCTCGACCTCGAAGACGACTGCGCCACCTTGTTCGGAGATGACGACATGGTCCTCGTAGAAGATGCAGGCGTCCTGGGTGATCGGATCGAGGGGGATGCCGAGCGAACTGAAGGCCTTGCCGTGGACCGAATGGGCATGGGCAGCTGCAATCACGTCGGGGCGAGCCTGGTGAATCGCCGAGTGAATGACGAATGCGGCACGATTGACCGGCATGTTGCCGTGAACGACTTCGCCTCGATGATTGACGAGTAGCAGATCACTCACACGCATGTGGCGGAAACTGAGTCCGAATGGATTGACCCAGAAATGATCGGTCAATTCCGGATCGCGAACGGTGATGTGTCCGGCAACGCCCTCACCGAATCCGACACGCCCGAAAATGCGAAGTGCGCCTGCCAGACGTGATTTTCGATAAGCACGTTCGTCTTCGACGGAATTGAAGGTTGGCATGGCGAGGATGTTGTTGCTGCCCATCGCGGCCTGAGACAAGTCGGAGCTGGCGGTCATGGCTGATTCAGTCGTAGTCACGTCGACAGGTTAGACCCGCAGACAGGTCGGGGCGAACAGGTGGATTCGTGGATTCGGCCCGATTCGGCTCCAGCGAGTTCGAGGTCGACAAGTTCGAGGTCAGCCCGGGGCGGTGAAATGAGCCGAACGGGACGAGATGCCCCGTTGGGTCGACTTCACGAGTTCGGAATCAGCACTCCACCAATGACGTGAATGACGCCATTCGTGGCAGGCACATCGCTGACCACGATTTCGATCCCGTTCACGAAGGTCTTGTCACCCTCTTTGGTGATCGTGAGGTTGGTTCCGTGAAGTGTGGTGAGAGTTGTGCCCGATTCGATGTCAGCGATGTTCAGGGCCTCGCCTGCAACCACGTGATAGGTGAGAACTGCGGTCATGAGGTCCTTGTCTGCATACACGGCGTCGAGGGTCGCGCCCGGCAGCGCTGCGAAGGCATCGTCGACAGGTGCGAAAACGGTGAAAGGTCCTGTGTCACGAAGGGCGTCAACGAGTCCCGCCTCGAGAAGGAGAGCGGCCAAGGTGGTGAACTGACCGGCGACGAGCGCTTCACCCACGATGTCGCCGATGGGTGGTTCGTAGGGAGGAAGTGTCGTCGTAGTCGTCTCGACAGGCTCACCTGTCGCAACTGTTGTCTCGGGCGCAACGTCAGCTTGGTCGTCACTACAGGCAACGGTCGTCGCTGCGAGCAGAGCCGCAGCGGAAACAAGTGCCGCCACTCGAGCGGGAGTGGGACGATTCTTCGTGGCAAGGGAAAGACGCTGCGTTCGAATCACTCTTCGACCATATGGTTCTTTTCCTGATCTTCGTGAGGGACGAAAGTCCCAAGGCCTTGGTCGGTGGTCCCGAAGTGGCTGCAGCTTCGAGGGTCCGGCCGGCGAGGAGATCCCGAGGTGATCGCATGGCACAATCAGCGAGTGAATCGCGTCATTGCTCCGTCATCCATCGCCCCGACTGCTGCTCGATATGCACAAGCCGTGGTGAGCAGTGCACCCGCCAGAATCCTGCACACATCGGGAATCGTCCCGATCGCAATGGATGGAAGCGTTCCCGAGTCTCTCGAAGAACAAGCAGCGCTGGTCTGGAGCAATCTCCTCGCCATCTTGGCCGAGGCGCAGATGCACGTCGAAGACATCGTGTCACTCACCACGTACGTCGTGCACCGCAACGGACTCGAGCAGGATCTCAACATCGTCATGGCCGCGCGAGATCGCGCTCTCGACGGCCACCTGGCTGCGAGCACTCTTGTCACAGTTCCTGCGCTCGCGCGCGACGCATGGCTGATGGAAATCTCGTTGGTGGCCGTGGCTTGACGTCGATAAGGCTGGAGATGGGCTGGGGACCTACGCTCGATGCAATGAGTGGCTCCAGCGACGGGAAATTCACCGACTCCGGAATCGAGGTCAGGGCACTGTACACGGCCGATGATCTCGCAGATTGGGACGCAAGCGCACGTCTTGGTGCTCCAGGATCACCTCCGTACACACGGGGCGTGTATCCGACGATGTATCGCGGCAAGTTGTGGACGATGCGGCAGTACGCCGGGTTCGGCACCCCCGAATCGACGAACGAGCGGTTCAAGTTTCTTCTCGCAGCGGGTCAGACGGGGTTGTCCTGTGCATTCGACCTCCCGACTCAGATGGGTTACGACTCGGATCATCCGCGTGCAGAGGGAGAAGTTGGCAAGGTGGGCGTCGCTATCGACTCGATGGCTGACATGCGGCTCCTGCTGAAAGACCTTCCGCTCGACAAGGTCACGACGTCGATGACGATCAACTCGACGGCGGCGATTCTGCTTCTGATGTACCAGCTCGTAGCGGAGGAACAGGGTGTCTCTGCTGCATCGATCAGTGGAACCATTCAAAACGACCTGCTCAAGGAATACATCGCCCGCGGGACGTACGTGTACCCGCCTCGACCGAGTATGCGCATCATCACCGACATCTTCGGTTACTGCGCGACCAATGTGCCGAAGTGGAACACGATTTCGATTTCCGGCTATCACATCCGCGAAGCGGGATCGACTGCGGTTCAAGAAATCGCTTTCACCATCGCCAACGGTATTGCCTATGTCGAGGCGGCGCTGAAGGCGGGTCTCGACGTCGACGACTTCGCTCCTCGGTTGTCGTTCTTCTGGAATGCCCACAACAACTTCTTCGAAGAAGTAGCCAAATTCCGGGCTTCGCGCCGAATCTGGTATCGGATCATGTCGGAGCGCTTCGGAGCCAAGAAGGAGTCGAGCAAGCTTCTGCGATTCCACACGCAGACGGGTGGCAGCACCTTGACGGCCCAGCAGCCCGAAAACAACATCGTGCGCGTTGCCGTGCAGTCGATGGCAGCTGTCATGGGTGGGACGCAGAGCCTTCACACGAACGGCTTCGACGAGGCTTTGAGTCTCCCCACCGAACGGGCGGCGCGTATTGCTCTGCGAACTCAGCAGATCATCGGGTACGAGTCGGGAATCGCCGACACGCCCGATCCGTTGGCTGGCAGTTACTTCGTCGAAACTCTGACCGATGAGATCGAGCGCCGGGCTCTCGAATACATCGCCCACATCGATGAACTCGGGGGAGCGGTGGCTGCCATCGAGTCCGGTTATCAAATGGACGAGATCGAACAAGCTGCGTACGAGTACACCAAATCGATCGATGATGATCAGCGGGTGATCGTCGGACTCAATCGTTTCAGTGTCGACGATGATCCGGAGCCAGAGGTCTTCCCGATCAATCCGGAATTGGAGCGCGGACAGAAGCAGCGTCTGGCGCAATACAAGGCTGCGCGTGACATGTCGAAGGTGTCCGCTGCTCTCGCAGCCATTGCGGACACGGCTCGCAGCGACGGCAACTTGCTCTACCCGATGCGTGAAGCTCTGCGAGTGGACGCGACGTTGGGTGAAATCAGTGATGCGCTGCGAGGAGTGTTCGGCGTCTATCAACCGTGAACATCCGGCAACCGTGAACATCCGGCAACCGTGAACATCCGGCAACCGTGAGTGTCGAGCAGTTCTCTCTCAGATCGTGATCACGTGCAGGGTGGGCTCAGGTCTCGGTGGAACTTCAGCTGTCTTCGAGGCGTTTCCGATGTAGACGATCCCGACGATCGATGAGTTCTTGCTGAAGCCACAAAACTCGACAACTGTGTCGTTGCAACCGCGTGGACAACTGCTCCAGAACGAGGCCAAACCTCGTGCGGTGGCTCCGAGAAGAATGTTCTGAATCGCTGCAGCTGTTGCATCCCGATTCTCGATCGTGCGCAACGGGGTGTCCCCGTGGGCGCTCGCAACAACGAGAACTGCCGGTGTACGGAGATACTTCGTTCGTGTCTTCGTCACCCGATCAGGCTCATCTCCCTCGATTTCCATCGCACGAGCGACTTCAGCTCCGAAGCGCGCACGTGCCTGACCTGTCAGGAGGGCGAATTCCCAAGGCCACGTTCTCTTGTGGCAAGGAGCCCATGAAGCGAGCTCGCACAGTTCGGCCACCGTCGACGGGTCGATCTCTCGAGCATCGGTGAACATGCTCGTACGACGAGAGCGGATCACTTCGTCGATTGCATTCCCTGTCGAATCTCGGTCGTCCATGGGATTGGTCACCACTCGATCACTTCGAAAAATGTGTCGAAAGGCGTCGGAGTGTCGCCTCGATCGACCACGTGTTGCGGGCCTGAGCGTTCATCAACTTCAACATCAGGGGTGACTTGTTGTGTTCCCAGTCGAACTCTTCGGTGACGCGGCAACCACCTGATGCCTCTTCGATGATGTATCGCCAAACATGGCCGCCGAAGTGTCGCCATGCGATGCGATGAGGCTCGTCGAACTCCACGACTTCATTGGTGATCCGATACGGCAGAGCGATGCGCATGTTCATGGCGAATTTCGCTCCCTTTGAGAGACGAGGTGGCGCATCGATTCGGGCACCTTTGACCGAACCCGAGCCATCGATCAGATGGTGTTGTCGGGGATCAGCGAGCAGGTCGAACACCTGCTGCGCAGTTGCTGGAACGAACTCTGTTCGTGAAACGACCTTTGCGGCACCCGCTGCCGAGCCGCTTGGTTGGTTCATCTCTGCCATGGTTGTTTGCCCTCTCTGTAACGAAGTGGTTTTCGGGTTGTCGACGTATGCACCGTGCCGGTGGCATTTCGAATTCATCGAGCTCGGATTCTTCAGTGGCGTGCAAGGACGGCTTCGGCACAACGTCTGCCGGAGAACAACGCACCTTGGA
>JBIIKC010000101.1:0-5491 GCA_044233375.1 Ilumatobacteraceae bacterium | reverse complement strand
CGTATGACGCCCCTGGCGATCGAGGAGGAATGGCAAATCGTGACGGACCTCGTCGCATTGGCATCCAATGTGATCGCGAGCGATCCGGCCAGCCGACAAGAACTCGCAGACGCTGCCTACAAGGCAGAGAGGCCCGCTCGCGAAATGACCAATTGGGTGGAAGCGACGTGTGGATTCTTGATGCCCGATGTCATCGGCATCGAGGGCACTGGCTGAAATTTGTGACGGTTCAGGCCACGACGCGCCTCACGCCGAAGTGCATCAGAGTATTTCGCCGCGCTTCAAGATCACTTTGTCGACGAGACCATATTCCTTTGCCTGTTCGGCGGTGAACCAGCGGTCACGTTCTGCATCGGCCTGAATGCGCTCGAGAGACTGACCCGAATGGAACGAGGTGAGTTCTGCCATGCGTCGCTTGGTGTAGGCGAGCTGCTCGACCTGGATCGAGATGTCGGTGGCCTGACCGCGCAGACCCGCGAGTGGCTGATGCATCATGATCCGTGCGTTGGGAAGGGTGTAGCGCTTTCCCTGCGCCCCAGCGGTGAGAAGGAACTGCCCCATCGACGCTGCGAGACCCATGCAGACCGTCGCGACGTCACAGCTCACGAACTGCATCGTGTCGTAGATCGCCATACCAGCTGTCACCGACCCTCCGGGACTGTTGATGTACAGCCAGATGTCCTTGTCCGGGTCTTCACCTTCGAGATACAGCAACTGGGCACAGATCTGGTTGGCGATGTCGTCGTTGACATCGGTGCCCAGCATCACCACTCGGTTCTTCAGCAGTCTCGTGAAAATGTCGGCGCGACCTGCACCATCGGGTGAATCCAGTGCGACGGGCATCGAAGCGGACAGCTGCTGGTTCGAGGTCATGAGTCGAGACTACCTTCGGCTCGGCGGGATTGAAGGAGATGCCGATCGGAGGGAACGAGCCGGGCAGAATGGAGCGATGACGCCGAGTAGGAACTTCCAACCCAATACCAATGAGCTTCTCGGCTTCAACAGCGAGTTCGCCTCAACGTTTCCCGACAAAGGTCTCGCTCTCGTCCCCAGCCGTCACATGGCTGTCGTGGCATGCATGGACAGTCGCATGGACATCTTCCAGATCCTTGGACTTGCCCATGGCGAGGCTCACATCATTCGCAATGCGGGCGGCGTGGTCACCGACGATGTCATACGCTCCCTCGTCGTTTCCCAGCGTCGCCTCGAAACCCGTGAGATCGTGCTCATTCACCACACCGACTGCGGGCTTCAACGAGTCACCGAAGACGAATTCAAGCACGAAATCGAATCGGAGTGCGGTGTGCGTCCGTGGTGGGCGCTCGAATCGTTTCGCGATCCCTATCAGAGTGTGATCCAGAACATGCGACGTCTCGAACTGAGTCCGTTCATCGTGCACAAAGATGACATCCGTGGATTCGTCTACGACGTCGACGACGGCTTGTTGCGCGAAGCATTCGCAGATCGAAGTTGATCCGCCACACCCAGCTCGCCGCTCACGTGGAGCGATTGATTCCCGAGAACATCACGGCCACGTTCGAGTTGGGGGTGAAGTGGCTCTGAGACGCGAGGAGTCCAGCGAGTCCAGCGGTTCCAGTCGGGCTCACGGGAATGCCCGTCGTCTCGACGCCCATCGTCGATGCAAGAACGACCAAGTCTTCGCTCGCAACGACAACCTCTCCTGATGTCTGCCTGAGTTGCTCGACATCCGCGACCCAGTCGTATGTCTCGTCGTCGAGGATGCCATCGGCAAGCGACTGCGGCTCGGTTTCCCATGGCCACATGTGGGTTGCCCAATTCTTCGCAGGGTTCGTCTCGTGACGAGCCGATGCCCACGCCCGAGCAAGAGGAGCACACCCTTGCGTCTGCACTGCATACAGAGGAACATTCATGCCAAATTCGCTCAGACCTCGTGAGACGGAAGCGGCGAACGCTCCCCCTCCGACTTGTACGAAGACTGCATCGAGAGACGGAGCTCCTGATGCCCGTATCTGATCGGCGATTTCCCAGCCAATGGTCCGCCCTCCGTCGAGACACAGCGCATTCTCTGGTCCCTGAACACTGAAGGGAATGGATCCCGCCGAAACTGCCTCGCGAAAGCGCAGTACGGTCGGGTCACCTGCTGGATCGTCAGGACGCCGAGGACACCGATTCACGCGTGCGCCCAGTTCGTCGAGGATGTCCACAACTGCGCCTCCCGCCCATTCGGGAATGAAAACGTCGATCGGCCAGTCGACAGCCGCCGCGAGAGTCGATGCTGCGATTGCTGCGTTACCACAAGACGAAATTGCGAGCGCCGGTCGATCGTCCACATATTTCCACGGCGTCAGTCCAAGATTTTCAGCGATCCTCAGATGCAGGAGAATGGAGAACAAATGTCGAGCCTTCTGGCTGCCGGCGACATTTCCTGTTTCGTCCTTGATCCAGACGCCCCCGTATGCGGTGAATCCGAGTACATCGCTCAACTCCGGCGATCGACCGTATGGAGTCGTCGTGAAGCCGGTGTCGTCGATGCTCCTGACTTCTTCGTCGAGATCGTTCACCAATCCGACAAGTTCGTCGTCTGCCATGCCACGAGACCGCCCGAACGCCCACCATGCCGCCTGATGACGGAATCGTATGAACGGATTGTCGTCGAGCTCGTCGGCAACGAATGCTCCTCCGTCGTCTTCGAGCAGTAGAACATGACGTCGGTCGCCACTTTCGAGCGGACATCGCCACGGCATGAGCGTGGACACGGGCAAGCCCGCTCCGCAGCGAGCACACCGATATCCGATGATGGCCATGATTAATGCGAATCCGAAGGCGAACGATCAGCCAGCAACGCGGCTGTTGAACTCACCGATCATTTCGTCCCACACCGGGAGATACCGACGCAAACCGACCCAGAAGGACTGGTCCCGACGGGCTTCGAACAACTCGAACGGGGTTCCCTGCTGTTCCACCCAGGTGTAGTAGCCGAGGTTGAAGATGCGATTGCGGTCACGCTCGGTGCAGTCGATCATGTCTTCGGTTGTCACGTGGCCGAGGTGCCGACCGAACACTTCGGCGGCGTCGACAGAAGTCATCTCTCCTCCGAATCGCTCCTTCAGAGTCTTGACTCGCGAGCTCGGATAGAGGGCGCCGCCATCGGTTGCAACGGTGATGACGGCCTCGTCTGGACCAAGGCCGAGAAGTTTCGACGTCTTGATCGCAGCGAGCGTGTTGCAGATCGAAGAGAAGCCGAAGTGCGTGAGAGCATCGATGAGTTCGGGTGACAAGCCTTTGCGATCGGCAAGAAATGCCTGACCTGCAGGCGAATTGAACAGAACATCGAGCTCGTCGGTTGCATGATCGCTGATCGCACACACGACGTCGGTGTTCGTCACGTTGTGGATCAAAGGAATGTGCTTGTCCCCGATTCCTTGGATGTTGTGCTCGCCGAATCCGTTTTCGAGCATGGTCGGGCATTCGAGTGCCTCCACCGAAACGATGCGCGCGCCGAAGTCGTCCTTCAGTCGATCTCCCGCAGCAATGGTTCCCGCCGATCCAGTCGCCGACGTGAACGCGGCGAGCGTCAGATCACGACCTTGTGCTTGCATCTGATCGCGAACATGTTCGAAGACATGCCCGAACGCACGACCCGTGACCTCGTAGTGACCCAAATGATTTCCGAACTCACAGAACTGATTGAAGATGAAGTTCACTGGATCTCGATCGAGTTCATTGCACGCGTCGTAGATCTCCTTGACATTGCTCTCGGTGCCAACAGTACGGATGACGTCCTCTGCCGGGTTCGCACACCAGCGGTCCAACCAGTCGAAGCGTTCCTGGCTCATACCTGCAGGAAGGATCGCAACGCCGCGACATCCCATGATGCGGCTGATCGCCACTCCACCTCGCGCGTAGTTACCGGTCGATGGCCAGATGGCACGCTGATACGTCGGATCGAATTGGCCCGTGACCACTCGAGGCGCGAGACACGAATATGCAGCCAGCACCTTGTGGGCTGTGATCATCGGAAACCTGTCTCCGAAGACGACGATCACGGGGTTCGGAATACCCGTGAGCGCGGGTGGCAGAACCACATGGTCGGGCACGGACACACGGCGGCCGTGGAGGTCGTTGTACCAATGAACTCGCCACAAGTTGCGAGCGTCTGGTCCCGAGTAATCGGCATCGCCGACGAGCGAGGGGTCGATCCTCGACGGATCGGCGAGTTGGGCGAACGTCGGCAACACAATTCCCTGTTCGCGGAACCTGCGAACACTGTTGTCGAGTGCCTTCTCGTCGACAATACGGTCGGCGAGACCGAACTGGTTCTCGAGGGCGGCGGTCGTGGAGTCAGAGAGCGTTGCCGAAGTCACCTCTCCAGTCTGTCAAGGCGGCGCACCGAATCCCCTGCCGGATCGCTGTCACCCCTCGTTCCCGAGGTGTGTTCTGAGCGACCCGAGGTGTGTTCTGAGCGACCCGAGGTGTGTTCTGAGCGACATGGCATCGACAGCCATAGCCTCCTGTTATCTGCATCGAGCACCGCGCGGGCGTGGCGAAACTGGCAGACGCGCAGGATTTAGGTTCCTGTCCCGAAAGGGGTGTGGGTTCAAGTCCCTCCGCCCGCACTCTCTCGAACCTTCAGGTCGGATGCTAGACACGCGACATGACTGATCTTGCCAGTGTGTCGACTCCAGTTCTCGCCATCGACTTTGCGGCCTTCGACCACAATCTTCGGACCATGTCCGTGGCTCGCCCGGGCACGACATTGCGCCCTCATGTCAAGGCCCACAAGTGCACATCGTTGGCTGCTCGGCAAGCGGCGCTCGGCCACACAGCGTTCACCTGCGCAACCCCCCGTGAGGTGATCGGCATGGCGAACGCAGGACTCGGACGCGATTTACTGCTCGCCAACCAAACAGTCGATGCGAAGCGACTTTCAGCGATGGCGAACCTGGACGACGCCATGGTGACTGTTGCGGTCGATTCGCCCGAAACAATCGACGCCGCAGTGCGCGCCGGAATCCGTCACGCTCTGATCGACGTCAATGTGGGCCTCCCGCGTTGCGGATGCCGTCCCGAAGATGCGGTGGCACTCACTCAGATGAGTGAGCAGCGCGGTCTGAACGTTCGCGGTGTCATGGGATACGAGGGTCACCTCATGGCCATGACCGATCGATCCGACCAGCGTGCCAAGGTGCGAACCTCGATGAGTATTCTCGTCGAGACATTCGATGCGGTGCGTTCCGTCGCCGGTGCGGGCTGCACGATCGTCTCGGCTGGCGGCACAGGCACCTTCGATCACTACGACACTTCCGACTCCGTTCTGGCCCGGGTCAACGAAGTTCAAGCTGGCAGTTACGCACTCATGGACACCCAGTACGGCTCGCAGGGCCTGCCGTTCCATCAGGCCGTTGTCGTGATCGGCACGGTCATCTCACGCTCGAAAGACTGGTTCGTCGCCGATGTCGGACTGAAAGCCCTCGGCATGGACCACGGCAATCCGACGATCCCCGGAGCA
>JBIIKC010000099.1:0-5603 GCA_044233375.1 Ilumatobacteraceae bacterium | reverse complement strand
ACAAAGCGATCACGGTCGAAATGATCGAGACCACGAAAACGATCGCATACGGCACCCAACTGAATGCGCCGTCGAAGGCGGATATCTCCGTCTGCAGGAGACGAAGAATGGCGACGAGAACGAGCAATAGTCCGAGTCCGAGGAAGATCGATCCGATGGTTCCGAGTAGAAGCCACCGACCTGCCCCCTTGAGTGGGCCCAGTGTTTCCTGCTTGGCATAGTCCCGAACAAGATCGATGACTTCGCCGATGCTCGCTGATTCTTGCTTCTTGGCTGCCTGCACGTTCTTGATCGCGTTTTCAGCCACCCCCAATTTCTAGCAGGCAATCGGACGTCTGCCACGTTGACCGGTGCCTATTCGGTGGGCGGGTCGTCGAAACGGGCGAGATCCTCGAGATGATGAAGTATCTCCTCCATCACACTCCGTTGGGCGCGCACCGAATCCGCCTCCAACAGAGATTGAAGGTCTAGGGCTCCAATGGGCAACATCGATGCCAAGGTGAACAGTTTCTGTTCCAAGGGCACATGTTTCAGCGAATCCGAATCGAAGAGCTGTCCGAGACGGTCACCTGACGAGTCAGGATCGTCTGCACCGATGTAGATGGGGGCGGGCCAATCCTCCACGAGTGCGCGTGGATAGGGATCATCATCGAGCCACTGCAGGACGCGAATGCGTTCTCTACCGATGACGACAAGTCCGAATTGATTGGGCGCGACTTCCTCGATGCTGACAACGGCGACGGATGTTCCGATACTCCTGCGAACGTCCCCTCCGCCAACTTCACTGCCTCGATCGATCAGAACCACGCCGAACTGGGGATCAGGTGTTGCCAACAAATCGCGAAGCATCGATAAGTATCGCGGTTCGAAAATACGCAGAGGAAGAAGTTCTCCGGGTAGACACGGTCTCCCGAGCGGAAACATCGCAATCGATGAGGTCGACGCATCCGTCATCGGGTTCTCCCGTCAACGAAATCTGTCATAGCCGGTTCAGGAACGGTCATGGAACGGTTTGGGTTGCGAGTGCCGGTAGGGGTTGCACTGCCTGGGCAGAAGGTCCTGTCGAATAGGCGTCCAGCGCATCAGCCAGATAATTCTCCCAAATCGGCCGGAAACTGTCTTCTTCACTCACTCCTGCGCCCTCGAGGAGTAGAGCGATTCGTATCGTCGATCCGCTCGGAGTCTGAAGAAAGCCGAGGAGTCCTTTGACCCCTGTCAATGAACCGGTTTTGGCCAGCAATTTGCCCTGTAGAGAAGTGCCCCCGAAGTAACCCATCAAAGTGCCGCTGGTGCCAGCGAGAGGCAGACGCTTGACAATGTCGTCATTCGGGCTGAAACGTTCGAGCACTTGGAGAAATGCCGCACATGTGATCTTGTTCTCTCGCGACAGACCCGATCCATCGACAATGACGAACTGCGTGAGGTCGATTCCCCAAGCCCTCATTCTCTCCTCGACAACGGAGATTCCCGACGCTCGCGACCCGTTACCACGTGCTCGAAAGCCGATCTCCTTCAGCAGCATTTCGGCGGTGTTGTTGTCGCTGGTCAACAGCATTTCGCCGACGATGTCGATCAACGGTGCCGATGTCACCGATGCGATAGTTGCGGTACCTGCAGGTGTCTGTCCGGAGGTTGCAGCTCCCGCGATTGTGACTCCCCGCTCGAGGAGCAGTCGACCGAATTCACTGGCAGCTCCAATCGCCGGATCTGCACTTCTGTTCTGCTGCCCGAATACCAGTGCATCGTTGACGACCAGTGCGCCGATCGGACCGCCCTCTATTGCTCGAAGGGCTATCGGCCAAGTCGGTGGATACAACTCTGCCTCGTAACGAGTTCCGTCGCCGATGATGTTTCCCGAGATCTGTGTGACGCCAGCGGACCGCGTGGCATCAGCGAGAATGTCGAGAGATGTGGCTGGCTGCTGAGGGTATCTCGAGTAGCGAGAGTCGTTCGGATACCAGGCGGCTGCGAGGAGCGGGTCTCCGCCGCCGACCAAAAAGAGTGAAGATACGACTCCATTGGTCAGAACACCCTTGACTTCCGTTGTGAACGTTGTGCTCGGTCCGATGATTTCGAGGGCAACGGCACCAACGATGAACTTGAGGGTGCTTGCGGGAGTCACCGGTGTGGAAATACCGTCTGACAAATTCAACACTCCATCGACCGAAATTGCAGCGCACGAGCCGTCGAGCACTGCGCCACCGAGAGGTCTCAAAGCTTGCTCGAACTCAGATGATGATGTTTCCCGAGCAAGGACCGATGGTGTCCGGCGTGCGGACAGAACAGGACTCTGTGGTGTGAAATCCGGCAGCGTCTCACGAGCATCAGGAGGAGGCGGAGCACTGTTGTCCTGTGCGGCAGAAATTCTCCACAACCCTGTCAGTCCGATCGTGGCAACGAGGGCGATCGGCAGCAATTGTCTCTTCTTCTTCAGTCGCTGCCTCGGGAGTTGACCTGTCGTCGAAGAAATTCGCTGTCGTGCGGGTCGCTCATGACCGTACGGGTTGGTCATCCTTTCGAACCTCGCGATTCAAGGTGACTCTGGTACCGGTAGAGATGCGCCAAGGCGACGACTGCTCTGTTGCCGCTCGGATAACACATGCGTCCAGTCGCTCGGACAGTTGCTGGTCCCGCGTTGTTGGGGTCAGCGACAGCAAGTTCCGAAGCCACAAGGATGGGTTTACCACTCTTCTTCGAGAACTCGTCGGCAGCTTCGGCGAATCGCTGATCCTGTCGTTCGTGATAGGCGACGATCCGGTCGATTCCGTGATCCGGAAAGTAGCCCCCTTCACGCATCAGACGAGCTTGATTGGACTGTATGCCAATTCCCAGATAAATCACGGCGTGCACGTCCGGATGTGATGAGACCAAGTCGAGAATCGTCGGGATGGTGTCACGAGTTTCCCCTCCTGCACAGTCGATCGGATTCGAACGACTCCAACGGGGAGGGAGGAGTTCATCGATACTGGCACGCAAGTCGCCAGGAAGATCGATCAAATGGAGATCACCCTCTGCCTCGATGGCATCGGATGTCACGACCCCCCAACCGCCTGCAGTTGTCAAGATGACCACATTCGGACCCTGAGGGAGCGGCTGGGTCGCAAAGGTTGCAGCCGCTTCGAAAGCCTCCTCGACTGTTCGCGCTCGCGTGATGCCAGCCGCTGCGCAAAAACCGTCGAAGACTTTGTCATTGGCTGCAAGAGCGCCGGTGTGAGAAGCAGCTGCACGAGCACCAATCTCGGATGCCCCACCCTTGAGCAAAACCAACGGCTTGTCTCGGCTGACCTTTGAGAGTCGACCCATCAACTGTCGTCCGTCGACGATTCCTTCGACGTACGCAAGTCCGACATCGGTGAGCGGGTCGGTTGCGAAGAATTCGAGATAGTCAGCCACTCCTACTGCCGCTGCGTTACCGGCAGAAACTGCACGACTGATGCCGATTCCCGTTGCCCGAGACCAATTGAGAAAACTCGAGACAAAATTGCCACTTTGACTGGCGACACCGATACGGCCCGACGGAGGATACGGGGCGACGATTTGTGCACACATGTTCGACGGAGTCGACACAACTCCTTGACCGTTGGGCCCAGCGAGAAGTATGCCGAGTTCCTTCGCGGTCGAGACGAGCTCGCGCTCGGCCTCGACGCCAGCATTTCCGGCTTCTCCGTAGCCCGCAGAGGTCACGAAGGCTGCACGAATTCCCTTTGCGGCACACTGTCTGAGCAACTCGACATTGGACGAAGCTGGGGTGCAAACGAGCACCATGTCGTACACACCTTCTGGGATGTCCGAGGCACTCCTCACGGTGTCTATTCCGAGGACTGTTTCGCCTTGAAGGTTGGTGCCTCCGATCGAGCCTTTGTAGCCAGAAGCCAAAATGTTGTGCATCGAGACGAAGCCAAATTTTCCGGGGTGAGTCGACGCACCTGCGACGAGAATGCCCTTCGGGTCGAACAGCGCCGAAAATGACTCATTTTCGTATCTGGAGAAAACGTCCGGGTTCGAAACGTCCCTTGGGCCGCCAACTTCCACGAGAGCATCCACAGCAACTGGAGAACCATCGGATCGGATGATCACAGGGTTCACATCGATACTCGAGATCGACGGATCGGATTCGTAAGCACGGGAAAGTCCGACAAGAACCCCGGCAAGGCTTGATCGATCGACGGGATCCTCTCCTCGGAACGGTCCGAGAAGTTTCTGTGTCTTCAATCCGTCGATCATCGACAACGCCGAATCCGTCGTGAGTGGTACCGGCCGAAAGACGACGTCAGCAATTGCCTCGGCAAGAATGCCGCCGACGCCGAGCATGATGCAGGGCCCGAATTGAGGATCGTCGACCATGCCAGCGATCAGCTCTCTCTTGCCATCGATCATCTGTGCGACAAGAATTGTCACATCGCCATCTTCTGGCTGAGCGGCGTCGAGCAAATCTCGAGCAGCTCCCTCAGCATCGATCGAAGTTCGAACACCGAGACGCACGAGACCGCGTTCGGACTTGTGGGCAATGTTGTCGCCGCAGAGTTTGATCGCAACCGGGAACGAGAGAGCCGCAGCTGCCTCAGCTGCCTCAGCAGCAGTACGAACCTCACGCTCTTGGGCGAAGGGAATCCCGAATGAGGTGAGGATCTTTTTCGACTCGGCTTCCGACAACGTACGCGACGACATGGGAATACGGTAGTTGGTCGATTTCGCTGTTCGAATTCGTCGGGCTGACAGGATTTGAACCTGCGACCTCTTGACCCCCAGTCAAGCGCGCTACCAAGCTGCGCCACAGCCCGTTCTCAATTGCTTTCTCCGCCTCTTTCCAGCGGGATCGATGACTGATGCTACCGCAGCCCCGTCAGATGAAGAGATCTACGATTCGCCAGCCCAAATACAAAACGAGTCCTGTAACGAGCAACTTGAAATGCCAAGGTGCTGAGACGTCCTCATCAGTGCTTCCAGCAGCCAGGGACCGAAGGTCGAGTCTGTCCTTGACTGAAGGCGGAACATGCCTTTCCACGGTCGCAGGTTGCTCGATGACGCGATGGCACACGGGACACGAGCCGTCCGAATCCATTGCGGTAGGAGTCCAATATCGAGAGCACGAGCTGCAAAACGGCATCTTCACTCACTCCGACGTCGGACTCGCAATTTGAGCGGGGTGGAACCGAATGAAAACGCCTCACGGATGCTTCGCTCGAGGTATCTCAGATAGGGCTGGGGAAGTTCACGATTGACGAAGAGGGTGAAGGTCGGCGGATCGGTGGCTCCCTGCACCGCATAAAGAACCTTTGCGCCACCACCTGCAGGCTGGCGCTGTTGAGCATCTGCCAGAACTCGATTGACGTCCTTGGTTGGAATCCGACGGTGGTACTGATCGATGGCTTCTTGTAGTACGGGACGGAGTCTGTGGACGCCGCGACCCGACATTGCTGAGATTTTGAGAACTGGTGCTCCGTCGATGAAAGCCAACTTGCGCACAATTTGTGAATCGATCTCGTCGCGGGATTCCTCGGTCGTCATCAAATCCCACTTGTTGAGAATCAGAACGATCGGACAGCCGGCGGCATCGATTCTCTCCGCAAGCCGTTGATCCTGAGCGGTGATCCCCTGGGTCG